>JAEWMZ010000044.1 GCA_023392995.1 Bacillota bacterium | reverse complement strand
TAATAAAAAGAACCTTCAAAGATCGGATCGCTCTAATCTCTGAAGATTCTTTTTATGTTTAGTGGGTGATATATTTTTCTTCCGTTTTTACCATATTAAGGCAATGTAATGATATTGTCAAACAAATCTTGATTCTTATCTATCTCACTCTTTGGTGCTACTACTACATAATTTAAAGTACCATTGATTTTTTCCAGATATCCGGCATAATCCTGTATATCTGAGAGGGACACATTCTTTAGCTCCGTTAAAGCATCTGCTTTATCCTGGGCTGTGACTCCCTGACATCTGCTAAGTAAGCTGGATAATGCATCGTTTATCTCACCCGTGTTCGCAGTTGCACTGGCATAGGCGGATAACTTGTAGCTTTCCAACATATCAGCTGATACAAAAGGTATTATTGTCTTCAAAAATTCATCCGTTGCACCAAGGGTGGCCAAGGATTTTACATAGTTTGTATCTCTATAGGTATAAGCAAAATAATTGTTACCGGAGAAAGCTGCGCTAACGCCATAAGCACCTCCCTTAAGACGAATCTCCGGTGTCAGCATCATGTTGTTTAAGATACCTGCGATTACATTCGCTTTTCCACTGATCGGAACTCCATTGGCGCTTAAGCCTCCGTTGATGCATACATACTGCACGGTGGAATTAATGACCATAGCTTCCTTCGCAGATGGTACCGGCAGAGACAATGCTGCCTTTGGATAACTTTCATTCGGCAGTTTTTTTGTAAAAGCAGGCAGTTCTGAGGTGAATTTATTCTGTGCTGTTGCTGCTCCTGCAAAAAGCACTGTAAGATTACTTTGATTAAATGCCTTGGTACGAACCGCCTCCAGCTTCTTCACCACTTCACCTGGTGTTGTTGAAAGCTGTTTCTCCAAGCTGAGGACGAAATTATAGTAATCTAATCCATTGAAGTAGTTGTAATAACGGTAGGAAGGACTTGTGTAAGCTAAGGAACGGTATAACGCAAGATTTAAGGGTTCTGCGAATAACATCTTATACTGTGCCTTCACATTGGATATCGTTCTGGTTCCGTAAACTGAGAAATCGGATATATTTGACTGTAATAACAGATCGGATACCAGGTCAAAGGTATCTGCATATTCATCCTCAAAGCCATAGTAATTCATACCAAAGATTGGATGGGCTGAGGAATCCTTTTTATCATCGGCAAAGGCACCCAGGAACGTTGATATGTTATAGGTCTTTTGCACTATCTCATTCTGAACCTGGCTTTCTGAACGCGTTGCGGTAGCTACTCCATTGCTTATCATATCACTATAAAATTTCAGGTAGAGAAGCTCCTCGGCATTAAGATGGCTGACATCAAAATTAAGGAATACGGAGCTTACTGAGTCTACGTTAGCATCAGCGGTCATCAGTTTTACCCCGCCAACAGTTTTCTCCTTAATGTCTCTGTCTCTTACATCCGTTGTTAACTCCTTCAAGGTTACTGCCTGAAGGGATTTTAATACCTCGGCAGGAGTATTCTGGCTGTTCCAGGTTATAAAATCAGTGGTTTTCTGAATCAATGCCTTAATCTGCTTTCCGGTCATGGAAGCTTTTTCTTTTGACAGTTCCTTTGCTTTTGCTTTCGCATTGGACTCTAAGAGACCTGCCTTCGGAGCTGTTACAGTTAAGGCAGCTGTTTTATTGCTGACCAACTGCTTCTGAATTACATTCTCCAGAATCTTATCCTCTAATTTTCCAACCACTTGTTTATAATAATAATTGTAGTCAAATAGGGAATCATTCATAAGATTTTGATACAGGCTGGCATTCATCAAGCTGTTAACCGCTGAGTTGCTGTCATTTCCAAGGGCTTTGTCAAATTCAAAGGAGCGAAGAGAAGCTTTCACCAAGTCTGAATTCATACCATTTTTCACGATCTTTTTCAATTCGGACATTACCAGGTTATAGAATTCCATTTTCTTCGCCGGATCTGCATCAGTCGCAATAAAGTGTATCGTGGGCTGAAAGGTATCAGCTCCAATTGAAATTTTATATGAGTTACCAATACCGCTCTTTTGCATCGCTTGCTTCAGGTCTGAATTATCAAGATTAAGCAAGGACACCGCTGTATTCAGCGCCACAAAATTCTCAGCACCCAGCTTTTTTATATCGCTGGCAGCAAAGACCAAATCAATAACCGCCTTGTTGGCTGTTGCCTCCCCCTTTGCAACTGGAAAGGTATAGGTTTGCTGGGATAGTTTCGTGAAGGACTTCTGAGTATCTCGTTCTTCCTTATAGGTCTTTTTGCTATAGGAGGACAGATAATTCTTATCAATCATCTTTAAGAACACTTCATAATCCACATCCCCATAGAGCACCATAAAGCTGTTGGAAGGATGATAATTCTTCTTATAGGTATTAAGAACCTCCTGATAGGTCAGCTTTGTTATATCCTGTGGGTTACCTCCAGAATTATTACCTTGGCTGCTATCCGGGAAAATGGCGCTTTTCGCATTATAATATGCCGCTGTCTCAATATTTCCCATATTACCCTGCATTTCGTTGTAAACAATACCATTGTGGGTAATCTCTGCGTCTTCCTTCTTTAGTTCGTAGCGCCAGCCCTCTCTTTCGAATATCCTTTGATCGGATAATAAAAGAGGATGATATACTGCATCCAAATAAATATCTGCTGACTTTAATAATTGCTCTTCACTGGCGGAGCAGACGGGATACATGGTCATATTTTGATAAGTAAACGCATTTACAAAAGAAACATAGGTTGTATTCGTTAAATCAAAGATAATATTGCTGCTAGGATACTTCTTGCTTCCGCCAAGTACAGAATGCTCTATGATATGGTTTGCACCCTTATCATTATCCGCCGGCGTGTGAAAGGAAACGGAAAAGCCACGGTTGGTATCGCTGTTTTGAATCACAAGTATCGTTGCACCGGTTTTTTTATGGACAAATAAATATTCCCAGCTCTTACTTGAGGTGTCATACCCAGTCTTGGTTAATTCGAAGCCGGATACTACATCTCCGATCTCCGGTTCTGCCTTTGTGACAGTGGCAGTGGTTGCTGCCTGCGTTTTATCTTCAGCCGCCAAAACCATATTAAACGGCGCTGCAACTGTGGATAGTGCCAAGCAAATTGCAGTAGAAATGACTAAAAGCTTATTCTTCATACTTACCCCACTTTCTGTTATACATCTTGCTTATGCTTCATGCATGATTTGGCATGCTACAAAAGATACATAAAGCTCCTTTGGTATGATCCAAAGACAACCTAATATTAACAGAAATGGTTTTTCTTTACAATATAGTAAGAGATAAGTTAATTAAATTTTAATCATTTTGTTATTTTTACAGGTGTTTAAGTTTTGCATTTTTTGCTTATCAATTTTCATTTGTCCTATTACTTCTGCTGCCAGGCTCCTGCTGTCCCACTGTCGAAAGAACTCTGATTTCTTCCTTAGTCAGTTCTCGGTATTGTCCTTTTTTCAGTGTCTCATCCAGAACGATTCCTCCGACTGCTACCCTCTTTAAATAAATCACATAACACCCTACCGCTTTCAGCATCCGCTTGACCTGGTGCTTCCGCCCTTCCGAGATGGTAAGATATCCACTAACTACAGACTGCCGCTCAGGATGTATCCGAATTACCTTCCTATCCACAAAACTGAAGGAATCCTTCCAATCCTGATATCGTCCCTGTTCCCTCACTTCAATCTGAATAGCCTTCGCTGGAACCTCAGCACCGGGAAGCTTAACTCCTGATTTTAGACTATCGATTGCTTTTGCATCCAAACTACCCAACGCCCAGAAATAATAAACCTTTTCTACGTGCTGGTTTGGATGCATTAAGCTGTGGCTGAATTCTCCGTCATTCGTTAACAGAAGTAACCCTTCCGTATCTTTGTCCAGCCTGCCCACCGGAAAGAGCCCCCTTTGATGTTCCGGTTTGAAATAATCCAGAACCGTAGGATAATCTTCATCCTTCCTGGCTGTTACACATCCTGCCGGTTTATGAAACATAAAGTAGCTTTTTCCTGCATGTATAACGGCTTTGCCAAGATACGCAACCTGATCCTTATTTTCCTCTATTTCCATCGCCGGACAGGAAGCCTCCTGTCCGTTCACCGTAACCTTTCCATCCTTTACATATTCCCGGACAAGCTTCCTTGTCCCCACTGCTGCTTCAGCCAAATATTTATCCAGTCGCATGTGAAATCCTTTTTCTTTATTTTATTTGTCAGTTTTATTTTATTTTTTTACTTCTGCCACATAGCTGTAAAAAGCCTTTACCAAGATATCAGCAAAGGCTTTTTACTCTGTCATTTATCATTCATTAATTGATTTCAAAGGTACAATGTACAACAGCCGTAATCTCTTTTTCTAAAGATGAAGTATCACTAATTCCATAATCGGATATCTCGTTGGAGTATAGTGGAGTTATCTCATCATATCGTCATCACCTCTCTGGTGCTACTCCATATCCAAATACTCTTTCGTAAGCTGTTCACTTATTTCGAATAATCTTTTTGCAGCTTTTCTGCTCTTTGCTGCCTTTGAAGTCTTTGATGGCCGGCATTTATAAAAGTATTTACCAGTTTGGTTGCTGACCCGCGGACTTGTTGCCAGGTAGATTGCCGTTCTTGCCCCCTCTTCCGGTGTCAGGAATATATACCTTAATAATCCGGTAACTGTCTTTCCAAATCCCGTATTACGATCAACTCCCATAGAGGTTGCCACCGCTCCCGGATGCAGACAATTCACTGTAATTCCACGGTCTTTCACCCGTAAGGCCAGTTCTCTGGTAAATAGGATATTCGCCAGCTTAGACTGACTATAAGCCTTCATTCCATTAAAATGCTTCCTTAAATTATAATCTTCAAAATGAATCTTACCCACCTTATGAGCTCCGGAAGCCACCACTACAATCCTGCTGCCAATCCCCATTTGATCCAGCAATCGTAAGGTCAATAAAAAGTGACCGATGTGATTAACTCCAAACTGCTCTTCGATTCCATCTGCTGTTTCCCTTCTGTCCAAGGAAATCACACCTGCATTATTAATCAGTACATCCACTCTGGGATAAAACTCTTTGAACTCATCGGTAAATCTTCTAATGTCTGCCATATTTCCCAAATCACACTGCATAAGCTGAATATCCCGGTTGTACCCGCTGGTCAGCTCCTGTAAGGCTGCTTCTCCACGCAGCTTGCTCCTGCATAACATAATCACAGTATATCCTTGATCCGCCAAAGCGGCAACTGTCGCCTTCCCCATACCTGAGTTAGCACCGGTAACCACAGCAATTTTTTTATCGTCAGAAAACATGATACGCCTCCTTCCAAGCTTCTATCGCAAGCAATCAATTACGACTCACAGTTATTTTACTCCATCTTTATGCTTCGCAATGTCTCGCCTCTCTTAGGTTATGCTATAATTAACTAATTTAAATCATATCCTTCTATATTACAATTTAAAGTCACAAAGAAAACCAGCTTTTGTATACATGTTTTTAACCGGACTATAATCACTTATTGTATTTCCATATAAATAAAGCTCCTTTAAGTTGGTCAGCAGCTTTAAGGACAGGATATTAGACAACCTATTCTCCCTTAAATATAGCTTTTCCAGACCCGTTAGCTTTTCCAGTGGATATAACGCTGAAACTTTATTTCCATTTAACGACAGCAGTGTTAGTTTGCTCATTCCGGACAAAGCTTTTATGTTAGTAATATAGTTTCGCTGCAGATATAAGCTCTTCAGGTTGATTAGCTTCGTAAGAGGGGTGATATCCGTTATCTTATTATCTGATAAATCCAGATATTGCAGATTAACCAAAGCCTTCAGTGCTGTAAGGTCACTGAGCTTATTATAGGCTAAGGTCAGTCTGGTGAGCTTTTTCAAGTTCTTTAAGCCGTCAATCTTCTGAATACTGTTATTGCTTAGTTCCAGCACTTCCAGCTTCGTAAGCTTACTTAAGGAGGATACACTAGCCAGCTTATTCTCACTTAAATATAATTTTTGCAGATTGGTCAGTCCTAATAAGGAACTGAAACTTGCAATCTGGTTCCCTTTGAGAGAAAGCACCTGAAGCTTTGTCAGATTTTTCAATGGGCTGACATCGGAAATTGAATTCTGCGGAAGATACAACACCTGTAAATTAATCAGTGACGACAGAGCTGTTACATCCTTTAACCCTAAACCTGAAGCATTCAGATATTCTAAATTTGTGAGCTTTGTCAGATCATTTAAGCTTTTTGTCCCTTCCGGCAATTTTAGCCGATAGATACTTTTTAAGTCAGCCATCGTGAGGCTGCCCGTCTTATTTCCCAGCTTTCCTCTGACTGCCTGCTCTACAGCTGCATCTTCAAAGGTGACTGTCTGGGTCTGTTCTGCTGTTAAAGTAGGAAAGGTTCCCATTGCCCTCAGAATGGCAGACCAGCCATCCAGGTGATAGTTCACTCCTGTACTGTCGTTATAATCCGGCACATTGCCAATACTCCAGACTGAGATACCTCCCAGTCCGTACTCCTTGGATAATTCTATTTTTGATGTAAGGCTGTTGCTGTCTTCATATAGAATCACGTTCCAGGATTTATCCAGGGAATTATAGTATTGAATAAATGGGGATTGCAAATCATTGTTATACCCATAGCTGATATTCTTTCCATAGCCATCCGCATTATCAACGCGTGCTTTAATAGATGAATACAATGGGCTTGATCTTCCCTTTCTGCTGAGCGTTGCACCATCTAACGCTGACCAATCTGCGGCGCTGTTTGCATCAAACTGCCACTGGGCACTATCAAAGGTTAATTGCAGCCATACCTTTGATAGCTGGAAAGAATCCGCTGCTGCTTTTTTTATATCATTCAATGCCAACCGAATCTGTCCAATGGGCGCCAGACTATTGATCGGCTGCAAAGCGTCATAGCTGGTATACTGCTCCACCTGCTTCTTCTGCAGCTGACCGATCGGTTCATAATCATGCGCCATTAAAATAACCTGATCCGCAATCCCTAATATGCTGGTATAATCATAGCCATCGAAGTATAATAAGGGATTCACTGCCACATAAAGCTTTTTACCGCTGGCTGATAGCTGAGCCTTTAACTCGTTTAAGAATTGTACGAAATAGGTGCTGATTTTCTGTCCGTTATACAGAATTGGATTCTTCTTGCTGTCCGTATCACAGAGCCCTTCAAAGTCTACTACTACACCATCATAATAGATGCCTTCTCCCTGGCTAATATCCGCCAGCATACTATTCATAATCGCCTGTACAATGGTCTGACGTTGATTGGCGTCCGGCAGCATAGCATTACAATCTTTACCTTCCATATATACATTTAACTGGATTGACTTTCCCTGATTCTTCGCATAGCGAACAGCCTCCAGGTAGTCTGTCGGATAATAAAAACCAAAGTTACCATTCTTACCCTTAACTGTATTTAAAACAGCTGGCTCCTTGGAGTCAATCCTGCTCCAGGCAAAGCTCAAAGAATTCAGTGAATCTATGTACTGCTTTATCTTATCCGAGAATACTGCGTTTGCCGGGTAGAACGCATGAAGCACCCCGATATTTGACGTAGTATTATTGTTGCTGACCGTATTACTTACGCTTGTTGACTCTTCCGCCAGTACACCCGCCGGTTGCAGCATTCCCGAAAAAAAGATCCCAATACACAAAGCCAGCGAGAGTATCTTTTTTCTTCGGTCTTTCCTGTCATTTCTGTTACCGCCTCGATTATTACTTTTCATTCTCAATCCCGATTCCTCCAATCATAATATATCGTATCCATGATGTACCTCATCCATCTTCTGTATCAGAACGTGATGATTCTTCCATTATTCTATGACCGCTTCATGTTCTATTATTGTTTACCGTATTTTCTGAAGTAAAATTTAACCTTCTCTTACAAAATTCGTAATTTGGTTTCTTTACCTATTATATAGCACTGTTGCAGAAATATCAAAGATTTTTAATTAATAATTAGGACCGCAATGAAGAACCTCAAGCTTTCGTGATTTTAATGTTTTAAGGTTTATTGATTTTCATAATTACATAATTTTCATAATCTCATGATTCCAAGATTTTATGATTGATAATTTTATGATTTTAATAATTTCATAATTTAATAATTTCATGATATAACAAAGAAGAGCACTATAGGTAAGAAATAATTCCTCCCATAGAGCTCTGGCTCTTTCAGTTATATTTCGTTGTATAAACCCTTTAACAAGCGTATTTCCTGGGCATAGCCCTCTATTTCATTTGGTGTTTCAAGATAAAAGGGTAATTCTCTCAATGCTGGATGGTTAATCATGCGTGCAAAAGCCCCCACACCGATATTTCCTTCCCCGATCTTTTCATGCCGATCCTTATGGCTGCCCATGGGATTTTTACTGTCATTGATATGAATCGCCTTAAGCCGTTCCAGACCAATCACACGGTCAAATTCCTCCAAAACCCCATCCAGATCATTTACAATGTCATACCCCGCATCATAAACATGGCAGGTATCCAGGCATACACCCATCTTGTCGTTCAATTGAACTCCGTCTAAAATGCTTCGCAACTCTTCAAAGGTTGCTCCCACCTCTGTCCCTTTGCCGGCCATGGTTTCAAGTAAAACAGTGGTGCTCTGCTCCGGTATCAAAATCGTATTCAGCATCCTGGTTATATGAACAATTCCAGCCTCTACGCCCTGGTCCACATGACTGCCGGGATGAAAATTATATAAATTATTCGGCAGAAATTCCATTCGTCTTAAGTCATCCTCCATGGTAGCATAAGCAAATTCACGGGTCTTTTCATCACGAGAACCAGGATTAAGCGTATAGGGTGCATGCGCCAGCATCGGTCCAAAGGAATGCTCTCTTGCTAATTCGCAGAGTCTCCTGGCATCCTCAGGATCGATAGCCTTTGCCTTACTGCCACGGGGATTGCGGGTGAAAAATTGAAAGGTGTTCGCATCAATACTTAATGCCTCCTTCCCCATAGCATAGTAGCCCTTTGAAACAGATAGATGACAACCAATTTTCATCATAATGGTAATTCCTCCTAAATCATTTTGCTCTGCTGTACTGTACAGGCCATTCCAGTTCTTCCTTTAATTCCTTTGCGGCTTGAAGAGGCCAATAAGGATTTCTGAGCAACTCTCTTCCAAGGAATATAAAATCTGCTCTGTCATTTTGCAGTATTTCTTCCGCCATCAGCGGGGAGGTTATCAAGCCTCCGGTGATTACGCTCAGCTGAGTACTATTTTTTATTGTTTCTGCAAACTTCGTCTGATATCCAGGATAAACCTTCATGGTAATATTTACAACTGCTCCGGAACTCACATTGACCAGGTCGATTCCTTCCTTTTTCAATGCATTCAATATGTTTGCCATGGTATCGTCATGATTACCGCCCTCGACATAATCCTCTGCGGAAACTCTGACTATGATAGGTTTTTCCTCCGGCCATACGGTTTTGATTTCCTGAAGAATCTCCTTTAAGAACCGCCCACGATTTTCCTCACTGCCACCATACTCATCGGTTCTCTTATTCGTTAACGGCGACAAAAATTCACTGATCAAATATCCGTGAGCCGCATGAATTTCAATCGTATCAAAGCCAGCCTGATCTGCTCTTCTCGCAGCCTCCCGAAAAGCAATCTCTACTGCCTTAATCTCGCTCTTCGTCATTTCCACCGGAACTCTATATTTCTCACTGAAGGCAATGGGACTTGGCGCAATACTGGGTTCCGACATTACCTCTGATTTTCTCCCAGCATGCCCTAGTTGAACGCCAACTTTGGCCCCCTGACTCTGGCAGGCAGTTACAATCTTCCTTAACCCCTCCACCTGTTCATCCTTCCACAGACCAAGATCTCTGTCCGTGATACGCCCTCTGCTTTCCACCCCGGTTGCTTCGAAGATGATCAATCCAACTCCGCCCACGGCTCTGGTTGTATAATGTACAAAATGCCAATCATTTGCCCTTCCATCCTCCGCTGTGTACATACACATGGGCGGCATTACAATTCTGTTTTTCAATTCCATACCTTTTAGTTCAAATTTACTGAATAGTTTTGTCATAGCACTTCCTCCATTTCATTGATTGCAGCAGATGAACCCCTTGGCTTCAACTGCTGAAGCTAAGATTGTTAGCGTCTTTGCTTCCTTCTATTTGCACTTCTATTTGTATAGGTAATTACAAAACTTCTGAGTTTTGCAATTACTTCATTATATTACTGGAGGGAAAATACATGTTACCATAATTGGAAATACAAGGTAAGATGAAACTACATAAAATTTGCGAATATGGAAGCACCTATTACAGTGATCAGACCAGCAACCGCAATTGATAAGCTACTCATTGCTCCTTCGACTTCTCCCATCTCCATTGCTTTCACTGTCCCAATGGCATGGGCAGCCGAACCGATCGCTAATCCTTTTGCCACCGGTTCTTTAATTCCAAAGAGACGGCATACATGTTCCGCTATCATATTACCTAATAAAAGGTCTCCTAATATGTTATCCCGACTAACACGGTATAAATCGTATTCCATAGGATAAACACATATTTTTTCGTTCTTATGTATTAATAATAATATCTTAGCACAGGAAATGACAAATTTCTATTCGTCACTCCATTTTCGTAACATTGATGCTCCTTCAAGTAAAAAGGCGGTAGAAATTATAGCTTGTTACCAATTACAGCAAAACACTCCAATGTCGTCTCAAAAATATAGATTAAAAGTTGCTGCTTGATAACCCATTAAACAGTCATTTGTTAAAATATTAAAACAAGGCTCTGTTTATTATCGTCATTGGACATATGTTCGATTTATAGTATAATACTATGAAAGAAAGGCTCTTCAATTAATAAAAAAGAAAATATTATTTTAGAATTTTTTATATTAAGGGAGGTACATATGCATCTAGGTTCAGTTTATTTGATTGTAAAGGATTTTAATAAGTCAATCCAATTTTATGAGAAGCTATTAGCAATATCAGTAAGTTCTCAAAATATGCAACGGTTCGCTCAGTTTGAATTTGATGGAAAAAACATTTCTATTATGAACGGTTATTTTGATATTGCAAATCCAAATTTGACTGTGCATAAAGGGGAATATGTGGAGGAATTCGATAATTTAGTTGCAATTGCAGAATCTAAAAACACACATAAGTTTGTTCTCAATTTCTGGACGGAAAATTTGGAAGATGAGAGAGAACGAATTGATAAATTGAACATTAGTGATAAATTGACGAAAATTAAATTCATAAAAAATGTATGCCCCTATTATTATTTTCAATTGACAGACCCAGATGGAAATATAATCGAAATTACTGGTGAGTATTCACCAAAAGAAGGGGAATTTGATTTGATGGACTAATGACCTTTGGAATTGTAAATAGATGAATAAATGATATAAATAGTGTTACTCAAAAGATGTGGCTACATGCTCGAGCTATAGTGGAAAACAGCCCCGTGGATACGTCTTTACCCAACACTGTCTGGCCGGCTGCTGATGTGCTGAATGCCAAAATCCTACATAAATACCCGATTTCAACACACAAAACCTAGCAAGCCGATCAAACAGCCTTTCTGCCAAGACGAATCTGCGGAGCTGCTTCTTACAATAGCTTCTTTTTCCCTTTTTTATTTTCTATAACTACTAATCTCTACATTTTAATCGGATAAATCGAAGTAAAATTACTATATACCTTTTTCTTACCCACCATCCGGTAGGATCTTACCTTGTAATAGTAGGTCTTCCCCTTCGTTAATCCGTAATTAATATAATGCAGTGAGGTAGTGCCTTTTACTAAGCGGAATGGTTCCTTCAGTGAAGATCTTCTGTATACCTCATAGCCTGTCGCACCACTGACCTTGCTCCAGGTAAAACTAGCTGTACCTGCCTTAACCTTTAACAGCTTTGCATTCCCTGGAACTGCTGGAACCGGCATAACACTTGCAACGGCAGAGAAGCCTCCGTATATCTTCTTCGTTCCTTGTTTTCTATAGGCTCTTACCTTATAGTAATAGGTGGTTGCGGTTGTTAAGCCTGTATTGGTAAAGGCTCTTGCTGTTGTATCCTTTACCTTTGTATAACTTCCCAGTTTGGTATTTGCCCGGTAAAGCTCATACCCGGAGGCGCCGCTCACTGCTCCCCAGCTTATCTTGGCATTATTATAACCACCTGATGCTGTGCCAACTGAACTGGGTACGGCCAGCTTCACAACCACGGTACAAACAGCCTTCTTCCCATCTCCGGCGGTAGCTGTGACTGTCGCAGTTCCTGTTCCTACCGTTTTAATGGTTCCCTTTGAATTAACTGTGATTACAGATGGATTGCTGCTTTCCCAAAGTACCGTTCGGTCATCCTTGGCATCTACCGGGTTAAAGGATACCGTAAGACTCTGGCTCTTCCCAAGATATAGGTCAAGATTCTTTTTATTCAAAGCAATGCTGTTAATGTCCGACGCTACTTTTATTACACAGGAATCAGCATAAGCTCCGCTTTTGACAGTAATAACTGCCGTCCCTCTTTTTAATGCTGTAAGCTCTCCATTTGTAATGGTTACCACGGATTCGTCGGAGGAGGTTATTACAATGTCCTCCGTAGCATCATAAGGCAGAACCGTAAAGGCCAGCTTTTGTGTCTGCCCCACGATGAGCGAAAGCTCCGGCTGCGTTAACGCAACGGAGGTAGTCGGATTTTCTACCGTGACCGGGATCGTTTCTGAAAAAGTTCCTGCATATGCAGTAATTGTAGTTTTACCCGGCCTAATGGCAGTAATAACACCATCGGTCACTTTTAGAATGCTTTCATTGCCACTCACCCAGGATACTGCCTTGGAATCTGTTGTATCCAGAGGATCAAAGGATACTGCAACCTTTTTACTATCCCCCTTATCTATAATAATCTTATCATAATCCGTAAAAATACTCTTTAAAGGATTCTTGACTGTTACCTTTCCTGTAGCGGTTACTGACTGGGAAGTAGCTGTTATAATTGCCGTTCCGCTGCCTTTTGCATAAATACGCCCCTGCTCCACCGTAGCAACAGAGGGGTTGGAGCTTTTCCAGGTTATTGCCTTGTTTGTTACATCTGAGGGTGTAAAATTCAAAGAAAACTTCCCGACCTCTCCCTTATTCAAGGTCATATCCTGATTCTTGAAGCTAAGAGCCGTAGGATTTACCACCGCTCCTCCAACAAGGATGCGGCTGGTCGCTGAATATTTTCCCATAACTGCTGTAATCGTTGTCTCACCGTCTCCCACTCCTGTAACATTTCCTTTTGAATCCACTGCAGCCACGGAGGAATTCGAACTGGTCCAGGTGATGTCAGATGAAATATCCGACGAATATTTGGGGTAAAACATCGGTTTTAAAGAAACGGTTTCATTCACCTTCATATTCATGACATCTTCTTCAAAGCTCATTTCCTCTAAGGGAAGTGTAATGATTTGATAATACAAGGGGAAGTTCTTTGCAAAGTAGCTTTCTGCAAAGGAATTCTTATATACGGTAACTCCGGTATATGGGAACTCCCCACCGCCGATACTGGTTACTCCGCTGGGAATTCGCAGCGGTCGTAAATTTTCACAGCCATAGAAGGAAAAGACTCCAATGGAGGTCAGCCCTTCGGGGAGATTAACACTGATTAAGCTTTTGCAATTGAAAAAGGCAAAATTCCCAATTGAGCTTACATTTTCCTGGATTTTTATACTAGAAAGATTGGTGCAGCCAAAGAAGGTGTATTCTCCGATGCTAGTAACATAAAAGGGTATTTTGATACTGGATAAGCTTGTACATTGATAAAAGGCATAGGCTCCAATAGTCTTAACAGCATCCGGTATATGTAGATTCTTCAGATTGCTGCAGTTATAAAACGCGGAGCTTCCTATTTTCGTAATGCTCTCTGGTAAACTTATATAGCTTAGGTTGCTACAATCTCGAAATACTGCATTTTCAATTGCAGTCACTCCCTCCGGTATACGAATGCTTGTGATACTGCTACAGCCATAAAATGCACCTGTTCCAATGGAAGTCACTCCCTTTGGTATGGAAAAGCCGGTCAGCTTAGCACAGTTATAAAATGCATTGTATCCTATGCTGGTTAACTTCTCCGGGGAATTTATGCTGGTTAAATTACTACAATTATTAAATGCCATATTACCAATGGATGTGATTCCATTCGGTAAATTTAAAATAACTAAGCTGCTGCATCCGTCAAAGGTTCCATCTTCTATACGGGTTACCTTTCCCGGTATATTCACATTCACGAGATTGGTGCAGTTACTAAACGCACTCTGTCCGATCACAGATACTGTCTCCGGCAGAGCTAAGCTTGTCATCTTAGTTGCCTGCCAGAACGAATTTGAGCTTATTTCTACCACATTATAGCGCATGTTGCTGTTGGTTACTATTGCCGGTACCACTACGGCTCCAGATAATTTATTATTTATATCCTGATCGTATATCACTTGCACTCTGCCGTTCTCGGTTTCCGTTGGTTCGCTTAGTACTTTATAGGTAATTGTCTGACCTTCATTCGTATATTGGAAGACACTGCCAACATATGCATATGTAGTACCAGCCTTCATTATCATGAGCAGAGTAAATGTTAATAATATTACCGGGAGAATTTTACCTTTCATATTCTGTTTCCTTTCCTCTGACGGTCAACTGACCGTAAGTTCTCGTGGTGCCAGATGCAAAATAGTATTCATTGTCATCCTACTGACAATCATTCACAGAAGGCGTGATGCAGGATTTGTAATGCCCCTGCATCTCACACTAACTGTCATTCAAGCCACGGTCGCGTGGTGCAAGATGTGTAAGGTTCTATATTTCGCAATATTTTAATTGTAACATTCTATACATATATATCAATAGTAAATCATTTACAAATACATCTCGGACTGTTTTTATGACATAATACTGTAAAATCTGATCGATTATCCTAGGCAGGCGAAAGCAGCAGCTGATTGGTGGGGTTCAAAAAAGCTCTTACACTGCCTAAGAGGAATCATATCATCTCGCAGTATAAGAGCTTTTAGTTTCTAGCAATATTCTTTATTATAAAATAATACCTGTTAATACAAAACCTTGCCCAACATTCCAGTATCAGGCTTATCCGGTGCACTTTATGCTAGTACCGGATTTTTCTAAAGCTCCAGCAGGTAAGGAACCCCCTTTGCTAATTCCAGTTCTCGGTGTACACCAGCATATTCCACAATGTATCTTCCCTCTTTCCCATGAGCGGTAAGTCTCGCAAAGGTAAGCATTCCGCTTTCCCATTTCATATCAACCGTTATATTGCCACGCGCCCGAAGACCACTGATCTCTCCGTTCGCCCACTGTTTTGGAAGAGCCGGCAGCAATCGGATCACGCCCTTTTGGCTTTGTAACAGCACCTCTGCAATGCAGGTGGTTAATCCCGTATTACCATCCAGTTCATAAACATGATCAAAGGCTCCCGCTCCTCTGGTCGGCGGATGATATACCATATGATTCGGCTCCAGTAAGTTCTCCAACATACTTTCCATATGACCGTAAGCCTGATCTCCCTGCAAAAGTCTTGCTTCATAAAGCATCAGCATCGATCTTGCCCAGCCGGTATCCTCCCAATTCTCGATTGGATTTAGCTTAACCTGTAATGTCTTCTCTGCCGCCTCACAAAGCTGTGGTGTATCCTCCGGATTAATCTGAGAAAAGGGATATAATCCCAGCAAGTGGCTGGTATGCCTATGCTGCGGATCAGCCTCGTTCAGATCATGACTCCACTCAGCGATGGTACCCTGGTCAGTGATCCGGTAAGGCTGAAGAAGACGTAGCTTTTCCCTTACCCGGCTGCTACTATCAGGATTGATCCCCAATTGACCACAGCTCTCCTGGTAAACTAAGAATAATTCTCTGATCATCAGTATCTCATAGGTACAGCCATTACTAATCTGATATGGCTTACCCTGGTATAGAAAACTATTCTCCGGGGAGATGGATGGTCCGCTGGTATAATAACCGGCAGCTTCATCCCAAAACAGGTAATCTTCAAAAAAATCCACCGCTGCCTCTAGAAGCGGAAATAAATCCTTCTTTAAAAACTCCATATCCCCGCTATAGAGATAGTGCTCCCACATCTGCATCATAACCCAGATACCACCGGTAGGACAGGGTGCAATGGGCGATGCCCAGTAAGGCGCTGCAAATCCCCAGGCATTGGAGACCAGCTCTCCAACCCAGCCCCTAAGTCCATAGGACTGCCTGGCAGCAAGGGTACCAGCAGGCATAAGATCCTCGGTAATCCAACGAAATAAGGGCTCGGCGGTTTCACTTAGATTCACTGCCTCAGATGGCCAATAGTTCATCTGTGTATTAATATCCAGATGCATATCACAGGTCCAGCCAATGCTGCAAGCCACATTATCATTCCACACTCCCTGCAAATGAGCTGGCAGCTTGGAATCCTCCCTGGAGCTGGATAAAAGGAGATATCGTCCATACTGGAACAGGAATGGAAGCTTCTTAACATGATCCCCCTCTCCTTTTAGCTGAAAGCTCACTCGATCCATATAGCCAGCTATATCCTCCATATGACTTTGCTTTACTTTGGAATACTCCTTTCCCAGGCATTCCTTTACTTGATTTTCTGCTTCCTGAAGCAATATCCGTTTTTCTCCTGGCAGAGTTCTCTTAAAATCTGTCACGATAGCAGCATACAGCTTGATCTCCGTTGCTTCTTCAATCACAATGCCATCGTTAGCGGCACTGCAGATCCCATCCGTTACAACAGCTGTATATCCTGCTGCCATAACTCCGCAGGGTCTGTCACAATGGATTGTTTCATAGGCATAACAGGTAAAGCTAAGACCGATATCGGTATACTTCACTTCTCCATAGTCATTGGCTGGATGAAAGGATAGCTTAAGTGCTCCCCTTTTGCCAAGTCGGATGTTGTCAACCAGAACATGGTCCGGATGTGAAAGAAACATCTCTTCCTCATACTTTACCCCATCCTTGTAAAATGAGCTGGTCAGCAAGCCGGTTCTAATATCCAGACTCCTCTCATATTCCTGGGTCTCTTCTGCCTCAAATCCATAATCCACCAGAAAATGTCCTACAGGGAGATTCGTACCATAGTTATTTCGGTTTCCTACAAATTCCTCTGCTGCCTCATGAACTCTGTCATATTCCCCCTGCAAAGCCAACTCTCGCATCCGGTAAAATGCTTTATCCGCACCACTTTTATTATCCTTCTCACTGCGTTCTCCGCTGAAAAAGGTATTCTCCGTCAATTCAATCCGGTTTTTGGGTAAGCTGCCATATACCATAGCGCCCATATGCCCGTTACCGATTGGAAATGCCTCTCCCCATCTTGTTGCAGCCTGTGTTTTAGTAAGCTTCAAAATATTCTCCACCTTTCTATCCTGTTAAAGTAAATAGGTAATTACGAAACTGAATCCTTCGCAATTACCTACTGATTTTTAAAATATAGGCTATTCTTTCACGGAACCGGAGGTTAACCCGCCCACAATATATCTTTGTCCAAGCAGATAAACAACAATAACCGGAATACAGGTTAGAATAATATCTGCATAAATATAGTTCCAATAATTTTTATTCTTACCAAAGAACTGATATACCGACATTGTCATAGGGAACAGCTTACTGTCACTGGATAAATACAATGGTGTTAAGAAGTCATTCCATACTCCCATGAATTGCAGGATAAAACAGGTTACCAGGATCGGTTTTAATAAAGGTGTTATAATAACGAAGAAAAGTCTAAGGGGTCCCGCTCCGTCAATGACTGCTGCTTCATCCAGTTCCACTGGTACCGATAAAATGAAGTTACGTATTGTAAATACACAAAAAGGTATCATAGAGCTGATAAATACAATCAAAATACCCACTCTGCTGTTGGTCAGATGAAATACATTCAGCACCTTAATTAAGGTAACAAAGTTAACCGGGAAAAATAATCCGCACAGAATGAAATAATACAAAAAGTTGTTTAATTTCGTACGTTTTCTGCAGATAACAAAGGCTGCCATCGCACAGGCTACTACTGCAATCGTTGTGGAAAAACCGGCATAGAACAAGCTGTTAAAAAATCCTCTTACCAATCTTCCCTTCTCAATAACCTCCGTATAGTTACTAAAGAACCATTCCGTAGGAAGGGAAAGCTTCATTCTGGCTGCTTCACCCTTGGATTTGAAGGAATTAATCAGTACCATATAAAAAGGAAGTATAACAATCACACTAAGAAACAGACAAACCAGCTGTTTTATTACCTTCATTACAAGCTTCTTTATCATTGCTGCACCTCCTTCTTACTCATAACCCTTACAACTGCCACACCAATTACCAGCGTAATGAGCAGTAGTATTGTATTCAAGGCCGTTGACATTCCATACTGTCCGTTAGAATAGAGCTGATAGGAATAGGTGGTAATAACCTCAGTCGCATGTCCCGGACCGCCATTGGTTAATACATAGATGATATCAAATACCTTTAAACCATAGGTGATACCAAAAACAAAGTTAATCATGATAGCACCGGAGAGCATTGGCAGAGTGATGTGCTTTAATCTGCTCCAGAAGCCTGCTCCATCGATCTGAGCTGCTTCATAATAAGACTGTGGTATTGTATTTAAACCGGCAAGGAAAATGGTCATAACATATCCGATACCTCTCCATGCGTCCACGCCGAAAATTGATTTCCATACATAATCTAAATCAGATAACCATTTCTGTTTTAAAAATCCAAGCTGCAGTGCATCAAGTGTCACATTCAGTAAACCTGTATTATAATTTAAGATTGACTTAAAAACCAAGCCAATGATTACAAACGGAAGAATGGATGGTAAGTAAAAAAGTGTTCTATAAATTCCCTTTCCCTTAACACCCTCCTGCAATAAAATGGCTAAAAATAAAGCCGGAATTAATTTAACAATATTGGATACCACTGTAAATACTAACGTGTTTGTAATTCCGGATACATAATCCTTATTTGATGTAAAGATATCGATGTAATTTTGTAATCCAACAAATTTAACTCCCGTATTGGCGCTATATGCACTCCAATCCGTAAAGGAATAAAAAGCACCCAGTAAGCTTGGTATCAAGAAGAAAATCACATATACTATTAAAGGAATTACCAAAAACCATTGTGGGTAAATTCTTTTTTTATTCACAATATACCTCCATTCTGCTGTCGCATATAACCAATGTGAATACCAGGGATGATAAGAGAATTTCAAGCTCTGATAGAACGCTGTACTATTCTACTTCCGCGTTCCGCTTCACACTTATATAATTTTCACTTTCTAATGATAGCGGAGCTGTCGCAAAAGGCAGCTATGCGGATATGATTTGCCATAATGCACTGTTTGACGGACATTTGATATGATTTGTATGCTGTAAGCGAACATCTTATGTACGATTTCAGCATACAAATCATATCGGATGTCTGTCAACCTGTGTGTGAGGTAAATCATATCCGCAGGGCTGCATTTTGCGACAGCCCCGCCAAACTAGTCAGTTCATTGAATTAATTGCCCCAAGCAGAATCTCCTGCTGCTTTTGCTGCCTCAGCTCTGTTGGCATCCATATTTTTCAGAACGTCATTTGCTGAAATTTCTCCTAAGCAGAAGGATACCATATCAGCACCAAAATTCATCCAATATTTATTTGTGTATTTTGTTGCTGTCTGAAGAACACCAATTGCCATTTTTTCCTTTGGAACAGTTGCCATGAAAGCTTCTTCCTCTGGTAACCAGTGCTGCGAAACATTTGCATCAACAACATCGATATTCGTGTAAGCCGGTGAATTATCAAGAATCTCCTGAAGACTCTGTGTTGTTGTTACGAAGGAGAAAAATGCTTTTACTAAGTCAGGATGTTCACTGGAAGCATTACCAAACATAGTAGGACCACCTGGATTGGTAGGGAAATAGCTGTTATCTCCTAAAGGAAGAATGAACAAGCCGAATTCATCTGCAGTACCTGTTTCTTCCTGAATTTGTTTAATAAAGCTGGAGTTAGCCATTGCCATTGCGATGTTTCTGTCACCAAAGTCATTGGCCATATTGGTACTGTCGGTTCCGATCCAGTCTTCACCAAAGTAACCTAAGGTAGATAATTCCTTAAATTCATCAAGAACTTCAATCATTTTTGCATTATCTGCAAACTTTGCAGTATTGTTATTTAAGCCATCATATAAACCAGGTGTTGCTTCTTCATAAACCCCACCGATCTGGAAGAAAGCTAACTGATGCTGCCATCCGTCAGCACCTGGAATAAACCAAGGAGTGATGCCTTTTTCTGAGATTTTGCCGCACAGGTCTTTTAACTGCGCATATGTAGAAGGAATTGTCCAGCCATTCTCATCAAATAAAGACTTGTTATACAGCATGACATACTCTGGTGAATTATGCCATAATTGTAAGCCATATAATTTGCCGTTGTAAGAACAGGATGCCAGTCTTGTTGATGGCATTACACTTGCCCAATCAGCACCTGTAAAATCCATACAATATTTTTCCGGATCAACGATCTGTGATGCAATTGCAAATGGATCAGATTGAATCCAGAAGATATCTGTCAAGGTATCCGTTGATAATTTTGACTGTAGAATGTCTGAATACTGATCTGCAGGAATTGTTTGTAAATCTACTGTAACCCCATATTCCTCTTCAAATCTTGCAATTGTTGCATCATATCTGTTGTCCATCCAGCCAGCAGATACTAAAATACTCAGCTCCTGTCCCGCAAAATCCGGTTTGTCGGTCGCAGGTGCTTCTGTTACTTCTGTTTCCTGTGCTTCTGGCGTAGTTTCGGAACCGGTAGATACATCGTTACCTTTGCCACAACCCACAAAAAGAAATGTTGACATACTTACGCATAATACTAAAGCTGCAATTTTCTTAAACATAATAACCCTCCCTTATAGTTGTCTTTTCGGTAATTGCTAAACTCATTAATTTTAGATATTGTATACACAGCAGATACTGTTTCGAAGCGGAAGCTAAGCCCGAAGGAAGCATTGGAGCGCAGAAATAGTATCTGCTGTGTATACAATTACAAAGACTATATTGTTTTGCAATTGCCTTCAAAGACTTTTCGTTTACAGGATAAATTATATCAAATACCCTTAGGTACAGCTATGCACTTTTTCATTGACTTTTTGGACTATCTTTACACTTCAATATAATCATTTGTACTTTTATTGTTCAAATGTTATAATGGCTATATTCCTTAGAAAGGCGCAGCTTGGCATATGAGATATCACAAACTACAAACAAAGTTCTTTTTTGCATATTTTGTACTGGTCGTACTGATTTTGTTTACCTTCAGCATCTTTTTCTATAAATATGTATCAGCCCAGCTGATCACCAGAGGCTTAGATTCCCTCTCTACCCTGAACACCTCTTTTCAAGATCAGATAGATTCCGTCATCGGGGATATGGACGCGGTCTCCATTAACATAAACTATAGCAGCTTGGTAAAGGAAAAGCTGGATTCCTCTTTTCATCTGGATACCTCCAGGAACTCTCTGAAAAGTCTGGCAAGTCTTTTTGTAACCATAAATGGAGCAGATATTAAGGTAGATCAGATGTATCTCTATGATCTAAGTGGTAATGTTTTAAAGGTTGGCATAAAAACGAATACCAACCAGACGGACAAAATTGACATTACGACGCTTCCCTGGCTGCAGGAGGTTATCGCACTGGACGGCAAAAAATTAATCAGCAATTCCTATAGGTCCTCTGCCTTATCCACCTCCTATAAATATTCCGACTATTATATATCGGTTTACCGAACATTCGAAAATCAGTTCGGCACAGTCGTAGGAGCCGTAGAGACTGTAAAGCGCTGCAAAAGTATCTTTAAAAGCTTTACACATTATAATAAAACCGCTGATGATCCGGCAAAAATCTATATTTATGCTTCGGATAATACCTTAATCTATCCTTATAATATATCGGATGAGGAAAGGAATGCTCTATTTCCTTACTCCTCCTTTACAAATACCGGCAAGACCTCAGGAGCCATGGATGTTACCGATGAAGTCACCGGTCAGAAGGAATATCTCGCCTACAGTCATTCCTCCTATACCGGCTGGACTTATGTCACGGTGCATTCCGAGGACTATATATTAAAGCCGGTAAATCGTCTGCTGTCCATATTGCTTTTATTCACTCTGGTTCTGCTCATTGCTTCTCTGGTGGTCTCCTACTATCTGTCCGGTACCCTGACAAAGCCGGTGAAGCATCTAAAGCATATTGTACAGCGTATTGAAATTGAGACTCTGGGTAAAGAAACTACGACGGATTACCCCATGCCCTATATCGAGCTTCATGAATTATACACAGCGTTCCAGCATATGAGCGAAAAGCTTAAGGTATCCATGAATGAGTTAATCGATTCCAGACAGCAGGAGTTAAAATCGCGAACCCTGGCCTTACAATCCCAGGTAAATCCTCATTTTTACTATAACACCCTGTATAGCATCATACTTCTGGCTGAGAATGATCAGTCCAAGGAGGTTATTATGGTCTGTCGTAATCTCTCAAACATGATGCGCTATATCACAGATACGAATCAGCAAAATGTCTCTATTCGCTCGGAGCTTGATTATCTGCAGAAATACCTCTACTGTATGAAGGTACGTTATCAGTCCAGTTTAAGCTATACGATTGACGTGGATGAGACTCTACTTGACATAGCGGTGCCTAAGCTAATTATTCAGCCTCTTGTAGAAAATGCACTTAAATACGGAACCAGCTGCGCTCCTCCCTGGAGTATTTCTATTGTCGGACGAGTCTATCCTGATTACTGGCAGATCGATGTGGTTGATTCCGGTACGGGCTTTACCAATGAAGCATTGCAAACCATCGCCACTCGTATAGAAGAGGTCAATCATAATCCCGGCATGCCGGAAATGCAGATTAACGGCCTTGGGATCATCAATGTATATATGCGCTGGAAGATATTCTGCCAGGATACCATGATCTTTCACTATGGTAATACCCCGGAAGGTCACGGAGTGATGTCCATTGGACAGAGGATATAAAGATAGACAATTGCGAAACAATATAGTTTTTACAATTGTATACACAACAGTTACTATTTCTTCGCTACAACGCTTCCTCCGGGCTTAGCTTCTGCTTCGAAACAGTAACTGTTGTGCATACAATAGCTTCAGTTAATGAGTTTCGCAATCACCTAGGATATCACGAACAAGAGAGGAGAAAGAAGAACAATGAAATATACCGCTATCGTAGCAGAGGATGAGGAATTATTGCTTCATGGTCTGGTAAAAAAAATAGAGAGCATGGATGTTAACTTTAAAGTGATTGGTGAGGCACAGACAGGCTTGCAGGCATACGAGCTGGTGAAGGAGCTTTCGCCGGATTTGGTTATTACAGATATTCGGATGCCTGAGATGGATGGCATCACATTACTGCAAAAAATCAGAGAAAAATACCCTGCTATGAATTTTATTATCACCAGCGGTTATTCCGATTTTGAATATGCCAAAAGTGCTATTCATCTTCAAGTTAGCGAATATCTGCTAAAGCCCATTGATCCGGATGAATTAAAGGATGCCCTTGTGAAGCTGAAAAATAAATATGAACTTCAGCAAAGTTCATTTAATGATATTTTTAATTCTGCAACAGCACATCATACTCCTGTCCAAATTGCGTCTCTTTTAAAGGATTATCTAATTCAAAATTATAATCAGGATGTAAACTTTAACCTGATTGCAAACAATATGAATTATAGCCCCGGCTATCTAACTAAGATATTTTATGCCTGTTATGACTGCAGTCCTTCAAAATACCTGATTTCTCTGCGTATTCAGAGAGCCCAGTTTTTATTAGCCCATCATCCGGATTTGACCATTCGTCAGATTGGGGAGAGTATCGGTTATAGTGATCAGGGGTATTTTAGCCGGATATTTAAGAAGCAGACGGGATTAAGTCCATTGGAATACAAGGAACGAGTGTAATTATTTTTATTTAGGAACAATTTGTTATTCATTATCGTCTAACTTGTAGAATTCAATAATTTATAAAGGAGGCAATTTAATGAAGAAATTTTCCACATTCATTCTTATGGTTTTCATATTCACCTTACTCGCAAGCACCACCGCATTCGCCAGTAATGCAAAATCGGGTCTCAAAGTAACTGTAAATAATAAATCTGTTCAATATAATGTCAAGCCTTATACCAAAGGTAAGGAGATAATGGTTCCTTTGCAGCAAACCGCTGAGGCTGTCGGTGCTAAAGTTACCTGGGATAAGAAAAGTAAAACAGCATGGGTTGATTTGGATTTGATGCACCTTGAGGCAACCGTAGGAAAAAAAGAGATATACATTCATAGAGATGCTGATTTTTCAGGGATTCCTGAAGTTGTAAAACTAGACACTCCCATCGTGAGGGTAAAGAATAAAATCTTAGTTCCGGCCGTAAAATTTTTTGGCAGTATGGGCATGTCAGTTCAATGGAATAGTGTAAAGCGTATCTTATCTATTTCAAGTATTCCTTTATCGGATAGTGATTTATCAAAAGAGATTCCTTATACCGTAATTACAAAAGCTGATATCTCGGATATCAAAAAGGTAAGTAAATGGTACAGCCAGAACGAGCAAAAAGAAGGTGTCAGCTATTTAAAATACAAAGATACCATGTATGTACTCCTAGGTGCCGGCAGCAAACCTACTGGCGGTTACAGTGTTGCAATCAGTAAAATTGCATACAATTCCGAAACTTCTGCTTATGTAACCGGGTATGTTAAAAAACCAGGACCTGATACGTTTGTTACGACAGCAATAACATATCCAAGTATTCTTATCAAAATGGACGGTCAGAAAAAATTAAGAACCGTTACAGGCAAGGTATCAGAGATAATCGTCGATACACTCCCAGCTGAAGTTGCCTATGAAAAGATCCCCGCCGATTTTGTCAAAGGCAATCAAAGCTTAATGACCTGGTATAATGAAAATAATATGAAACCAGGCATCAGTTATATACGAGACGGAGAATATATTTATGCCCTCATCGGTGCTGGTGAGAAACCAACCGGGGGATATTCGATGCAAATCGATCAAATGTTTTATAGCTCTGCTGATACTGTATCAATAAACGCAAGAGTTAACTCTCCCGAAAAGAATGTCGACGTTATAATGGTTATAACGTATCCCTCTATTCTAATCCGGATTAAATCAGATACTGTAAAAACTGTTACCGGTGATATCATCGATATAAATTCTTCCGGCAAGGAAAAGTGGATTACCATGGATTCTACTACGGTATCAAAGATGGAGTTATACAGCCTGGATAATATAAAGCTGAATGATATCACTGGCGCAGACCGTGAAGCCATTCTATCATCCTTTACAGCATCAACCATTGACCCAAGTGCCTATATTGAAATGATCGTAGGAAATACTCTAAAAGTAACAATGAAGGATGGTTATGTCCTCACTTTCACGAGTTATGGGTCAAAAACTAATGTTATCGTAACCTTTGCAAAAGGTGATGACACCAGAACCTATCATCTTGTTGCGCCTGCTATTGCAGATATTTTACTAAGAAATAATAATTAGTAACTAGACGGCCTATTTTTAAAGCTGCATCGATTGTTTGATGCAGCTTTTTTCAGAATATTATTTAAGCCTTTGTACAGCCCTTATTAAATCACTTAGATTCCAAACAATATCAACTCTATAAGTAGAGCATAAATAAAGCTTAATTAATGGGCTCTACTTCAAACTAGTACAGCCCATTAATAAATAGAAAGATTAATTTTTTATACCCCTTATTACCTATGGGTAAATTCATGTGTCGGCAGTTTTTATTTTAAAATACCCTTTTCCTTTAATTCTCTAATATAGCTTCCTTCAATATCACACCAGTTTTTCTCTGCATAATCCATCAGCTTTGTTGCCTGTTCCATTGACATAGGATTAAAGTACAGGAACAGTGCATTGGTTCCGTATCTTGCGATGAGCTTATCCAAACGCTCAATCCACTCTTCAACCTCACCGGTGTATACCTTTACCCAGAGGCCTTTGCCTGCTGCCACTGCCTTGTCATAAATCTGATACCATTCCTCGATGGTGCCGTCAGGACCGTGATCACCGCTGGTCCACTGTAGGGCATCAATTGCCTCCACTTCCATTATGGCATCCATGTGCTTAATTGCGTCAGGGCCATCCAAATGGTAAATGATATGATCCAGTCCCTTTGCTTGCTTAATCAAGGAATCCTTAATAAACTCATGAAAGTTATCCGGGGACATCATCGCTGAGAAATCGCATTGCAGCTTCACGGTTTTTCCAGGTCCCCAGATCTGGAATACAGTATAACAGCTGGCTCCATTCTCATCCTTAACGATATCATAGAAGGTATCATAATATTTCTGATACAGGTTAGTAACCTGTTCAATACGGCGAGTAATTTCCTCCGGTTCGTCAATCATATCAAAGATCGTATTCTGTGCGCCCCTCATAGAAGCCAGAACGTCAATATTCTCCATGATATCCGGAATACCGATTAAGAAGTCATCCCCTGCCAGTTCCTTCACTCTTTTGAACAATTCCACATGCTGCTTAAACCATTTATTGTCAGGATCAAATTCTAAGTCCTTGTAGTCCAGCCAGTCTTCCACACACTCATCAAACCATACGGTATCCTCATTAAAGACAATCTCGCTGCCTAAATATCCTGCCATGGAACCAGGTCCAAAATCCAAGCTTATGTTAGGGAAGCTTTCTCCCATGAATTCATGAGTTTCGCAAAAATAGCGGAAACGCTCTACCATTCTTTCTGCATCCTGATATTTATCAAACATGCTCTTTGGCTTTAGCTCTGCTTCACGGTCAAGGTCACGCGCCTCTTCCTTTAAAGCCCAAACGCACATGAGTGGTCTTCCGGTATTCTCTCTCTTCCAATAGCTCTCCCATTTCTTCTTTGTTTCTTCCCAATTCTTTTTGTATAACATTTTGCAACCTCCTTGATTATCTGTTCCTTGTAACTATATTAATACCTACCGGATCTCCTGCTGTTTTTTTTTCTGCTTTCTTCTATTTTCTTCTGTTTTTCTCTTTTCCTTCTATTAACTTTAGTTCTCTATCGATAGCACCTAATGAAACAGCTTCAGCAGCCGGCTTGGTCAAATACCGTTTATTTCCTTTCGAATTCTAAAGCATATAGGTAATTGTAAAACTGTATAGTTTTTACAATCATATACACATCAGATACTATTTCTACGCTCCAACGCTTCCTTCGGGCTTAGCTTCCGCTTCGAAACAGTATCCGCTGTGTATACAATATCTTCAGTGAATGAGTTTCGCAATTAACTATCTAAAGCATATCTATTCTTAAGAAGATTTATTTTGTAATTTTTACAACCTCATACTTATGCTGACGCATTCCCGGAAAACTACCGCAAGGCTCATTAATTACCAGCCTCTGTTCCTGCTCCAGCCAGTTTAAGGTTGTGATGGCGTATTCTCCCTGCTCATAACCGTAATTATTGCCCGCATCCTCATAAAGCTGGAAGTATGCATCCTTACCGCAATACACCTTCAGCTCAATCGGTGCCTCCGGCAGCTCATCCACATACAACATTGCCTGTGTTGTCGGTAATATACTTCCCTCCTTGACATAAAGGGGAAGCTTATCAATGGGAGCCTCTGCCTGGATTGTCTGTCCGCCCTCATAGTACTGGTTCGTCCAATAGTCATACCAGCCGTTTCCTTCCGGGAGGTATACTTCTCTGGTCTTTGCCGCTTGTAAATCAGAAGCAACAGTTCCGGAATACATCGGTGTTGTTACCGGGCAGACCATTAAGTTCGTTCCGAACAGGTACTGATCCTCTATTACAAGTGCCTTCTTATCCTTTGCATAATCAAAGGCCAGCATACGAAGCATGGTGGCATCATCCTTCCATACCTTTGCTGCGGTGGAATAGATATATGGCATCAGCTGATAACGCAGCTGGTTTGCCTTAACCAGAGCATCATAGTACATTGCGCCTGCCGCTTCAAACTTCCACATCTCTCTTCTAAAATCTGTACCATGGCTTCGAAAGATTGGAAGAAAACAGCCAAACTGAAACCAACGTGTAAATAATTCCCCATATGCCGGATCTTCATAGCCTCTTTCATATTCACCATTCCAGAACCACTGCACACCCTTCTTCACAAAGAAGGCTCCGATGTCCAATGTCCAATAAGGAATACCGCTGGCACAGAAATTGAGGCCTGCTACAATCTGCTTCTTTAAGGTATCCCAGCTGGCTGCAATATCACCGGACCATAGGATTGCGCCATAGCGCTGCTGTCCGGTGTATCCGTTGCGGGTTAAATTAACAACTCGCTTCTCCTGTGTTGTCTCTCTCTGACCTTCATAAATCGCCCTTGCATGGTAAAGACCATAGGAATTGGTTAACTGTGCAGGAATATACTGACTGCAGGTATCGTAAAATTCCTGATACATCGTACTTGGTTCCGGCTTGCCGATATGACTCCACTCCGGTGTAAAGGGTTCACTGGAATCGCACCACCAGGCATCCAATCCGTGGTCAAACAAGCCTTCCTTCGCCTGCTTCCAATACAGCTTTCTGCCTTCTTCCTGATATGGATCATAGATACTGCTGGCTTGTAAGAGCAGCTTATGTTCTGCAAATTCCTTATAGTTATCACTTTCCTTACTCATATTGGGCCAGACAGAGATCATAAGATTTGCATTATTTTCATGGAGCTGACGCATCATATCACCAGGATCGGCAAAGCGGGTTCTGTCAAAGGTCTTCTGTCCCCACAATTCACCTTCCCAAGACCACCAGTCCAGTACAATGCAATCAAGGCCAAGTTTCCTGTCCCTATATTCCTGAACGATTTCGCAGATCTCCTGTGCTGTCTCATATCTCTCCTGGGACTGCATGAATCCAAACGCCCACTTTGGAAGCAAGGAGGCTTTTCCTGTTAACAGACGGTATCCACGGATAACACCATCGATGGAGCCTCCATAGATGAAATAATAATCCATCTCATAATCTGCCTCTGTATATAGATAGGAGCCATATCTTGTGTCATTAAAAATCATTGGGCTATAGGTATCTACCAAAATTCCATATCCCAGACTGGAAACTAACATAGGTATCGCAATCTTTAAGTTTGCCTGGTGCAGGTACTGGGTGGTTCCACGCAGATTCAGATAGCCTTCCTCCTGCTGTCCTAAGCCGTAAAGTGCTTCCCCTTCCTGCCAGTCCAGATACAATCTTGTCTTATAAAGCTTCTGATCAAATATCTTTGCCGCATCCTTTACCACTTCCTTAATACCATCCGGAGTTACGATACGTTCTATCTTTGTATTTTCATCCACAACCGTACGGTAGGAATTAAAATCCTCTAAATTCCTGCTTTCGCTCTCACGTTCCGCCAGGAGGAGATTATTTTCACAATCGTAATAGCGTATGGACGCCTTCTTTATGTCAATCATTAAATATAGCTTGCTTGTAGCTAATTTAATATACTCCTCTGTTTCTTCAAATGTCCAATCGGAAAAGCTATCTTTAAAAATTACGCCCGGCTTTTCTGCCTCAGAAAACTCCTCTCTTTGGGTATACACAATACGAATAATCTCCGGGGTCTTCGGCTCCAGCTTCAGCAACCCCTTTTCTGATTTTAAGATCAGCGTATCCTTACTTCGTATCACCGTTATAATCCTGTTATCCGGTCTTTTTACAACATCAAGCATGTTAACTCCTATTCTTGTTCATATTTGATATGAACATTTTTTATAAGGTTCAATGGATCGCCTATTCCATTGTTTATCATATCAATTTCATATTAATTCCATATTAAATCAATAATAAATCAATTTAAATTAGACAATGAATGGCGCTATCATTTGTTTATTCATATTAACTGACATTCTACCACCAGATCGTTCAATGCTGAGTGTGTGAATTGTTCCTTTTACACAAACGAGCAATTTCTTTATCTTAATTACTACATTTTAGGTTTTTGAGAATCGTAAGCTCCTAATACCCTTTTGTGATAAAGTTTTCTGACTATACTAATTGCCATTTTTTAGGGCTGCCATATTAAGCTCTATTCCCTTTGAACTAGCTACAGCAGCCCTGTTGTACTTGACAAGACGATCAGCTTATCAAGTGGATCTTGTCTTATTTACCGTAAAGAATTATTCTAACTGACATTCGACCGCTAGGTCGCGGGGTGGGCTGTAATTCACACTGACGGACATTCGACCTTTAGGTCGATCAATTCCAGATATGAAATACTCTGAATTTCACTCTACAACCACACCTTTTTGCAGCATTATATTTGCATAGAGTGCTTTTTCACCAGTGGCTATAATCGCATAAGCGGTCTTTGCTTCTTCATAGAAGGCAAACCGTTCGATCTGTCCGATGGCTTCTGCTCCTCTGTTGTCATGCTTACTCACAATTTTCCGATACTCTTCCCAGATCGGTGTTTCCACTGTATCTCCATGCATTACCTCCATCAGAGATACCGGATGCTCTTTGTAAGTATCAAGCGGAAACAATTGTAAAATCGCATCCAGTACTTCCGGAACTCCGTGTCCGTCACAACGAATTACAATTGCATTCTTACCCATTGATTCTGCTGGAAAATTACCGTCAGCAATCACTAGTCTGTCACTATGTCCCATCTCACATAACACTTTTAACAATTCCGGTGATAATATTTGTGGTATACCCTTTAACATATTTACCCCCTGTTTATCTACATTTTTCATGTATTTTTTCACTTATGTATATAAGTATAATGCTTATTTTCAGATAATCAATGGCTAAATCGCCGAACGTAGGATAGTATATTAAAATCATAAAATTGTATATGTTATATAACCTCTTCTCTTTTTCATTTCTTACTCCTTTCAAAAACTTTGTCCTTGATACCAACTATAGTATTACATATCTTCCCAGCCAGCAACCCTGATTTCAAAAGCTGTTCGCCTGTCATTCTTAATAAACATTCCATAGCAAACATATCTATTGATCTCCCGATATCTTAAAATAGTATATGGAAATCGATAAATAACGGAAGAAATCTGAAGAAAAACTTGTTATCCTTAATTCATAAGACAGATAACAACAAAATCGTCAGCAGGAACCCTGCTCTGTCCGGTGATCTGCCAATGGAGGTATTTCTATGAAGGATAATAAATTTGTATTAGGAGTTGTTGGTCTCGGAGAAGGAAGAAGTATTATTTCAGCTGTTTTGAACAGCGAATACTATACTCTGGGAAATATATGTGATTTGAATGAGGAGCTTTGCAGACATCGATGTGAAGAATTCCATTTTGACCGTTATACTACCAGTTATGAAGAATTGTTAAAAGATGAGGAAATTGATATCGTCGGAATCTATACTCCGGATCAGTTTCATGCTGCCCACATCAAGCAGGCTCTTCTGGCAGGAAAGCATGTAATCTGTACGAAGCCGGTATTACTTGGTCTTAAGGAGGCTAAGGAGCTGCTGGAATGTCAGCAGGAGTCCGGTAAGAAAGTATTTATAGGTCAAAGCACCCGATTCTTTGAATCCGTGCTTCAACAGAGAAAGTTATATGAATCCGGGGAGCTCGGCGAACTTGTGACCTTAGAGACTCATTATAAAAGTGATTCCAGGTGGTTCCTTGACCGCCCCTGGAGTAAGAAGGCGGGCTTTTCCTGGATGTACAATTTCATGATACATGCCGTAGATCTTGCCGCCTGGTATCTTCCAAATATTGAAGAAGTATTCGGCTATGGCGTAGTTAGCTCCAATACAAAGGAATTCGGCCTAAATGTGGAAGATACCCTTACATTTCTACTAAAAGACAAAAACGGTTTATACGCCACCGTTGAGGGAGCATATGCTACCCCCTGCCTCAACAAAGAGATTGAATTTCCTATTGAGTGTACCATCAGAGGCACCAAGGGTATCTCCAGAGGCGGCTACAACCAATTGGTAATGTACCAGAAAACCCTGAAGGACTCCTTACCGGAGGGTAAAAAATGTTATTCCCTGGATGCGAAAACAGAGGACTTCTTCGAAGATAAAACCCTTCGTTATGACGATAAACATCCTTACTATTTCCGCTTCGAAGGTGAAACACATCACGCCGGAGAATATCAGAATTATATAGACTATTTTGCCAAAACACTGCTGGCAGGTGCCACACCTCTCCCCGATTTGAAAGAAGGAATTCATACCATCGCAATTATGGATGCAATGAGTCGTTCTCTGCACACGGGTGCACCTGTAAAGGTTGAGAGTATCTTACGCGAATACGGTATTTTTTGAACCCTTATATATGGGGAAAGCAGTTACACATAACTGCTTTCCCCCGTTTACAAAGCTAGAGAATTCCTCTCGGCTGTTCTTACAAGTTTAAACTACTTCTTTCTTGTCTTTTGATGTATCCACGTCTTAACCCTTTGTATCAGGATCTTTATCTCCCAGCAAAATACCTTTTCTTTCTTTGCCTTGGCTAGCATTACTTCTCTATTAACAGCTCCATTATTATTTCTCAGGTACTGCGGCCTTAGTCTCAACGTTATTCACGCCTTCTTGCGGGTAATGCACCGACATGCTTTTTATAAATTCTATAAAAATTAGCCATATTATGAAAACCGGATTCCATCGCTATTTCGTACATACTCATATCCGTGGTCTTCATCAGTTCATTCACCCGCATCAAACGCAGACTGGTGACATAATCCATAAAGCTCGTATCCGTAATTTTTTTAAAATAAAAGCTGAAATAATTCTCACTCATAAAGACGGATTCAGCCACCTCCTTCAAGGTAATCTTCTCCGTATAGTGAGAATTAATATATTGAAAAGCTTCTTCCAGCCGTTTCATATTATATTTCTTATCCGTCAAGCTCTCTGCAGCCTTTCCGGGTTCCAGATCCTTCTGATAAAACCGGATTAGCAGAGTCAGAATACGGAGAATGTCTGCCAGAATCAGAAGCCGGTGCCCCTGATTTTGCTCTGAATTTTCACTGTATATTTCCTTTAGCATCTCTACAATGTTTGTTGTGAACAGCTCTTCTTTGTCAATTTTATTCTTAAAATTACTTCCTCGTTCTACAAAGGGCTTCAGATAATCATAATGCAAATTCGAAACCAGTTCTGTTCCGAAGATCAATACTGTCATTATCATATGTTCACTTTCAACAATCCACCCATGAGGCTCCACATTGTTAAAGATGATCAGATCGCCTTTCTGCATTTCATACTGTCGTCCATTTACGAAATAGCTTCCGCTGCCGCTCTCCACATAAGATATCTCACAGTAATTATGCCAATGAAACGAGTCCTTGCAGTTGTCTACTTTATTTAATTGGAACTGATTAATTGCAAAAGGAAATTCCTTATCAAGTATTGTATTATCCCGGTATAT
>JAEWMZ010000002.1 GCA_023392995.1 Bacillota bacterium | reverse complement strand
TCGCCTGCAATTGTCTTAGATGAAAAGGAGAGGGATTTATGAACAGTAGAGAACGTTTTTTTGCAACCGTGAACCGTGAAACGGTGGATCGTCCGGCCGCTTGGATCGGAATGCCGGACATCAAGGCGCAGCCTGCGTTGTTTGATTATTACGGAGTAAAGGATATCCATGAACTAAAGCTTGCGGTGGGTGATGATTTTTATGCCATAGAGGTTCCGTATCAATCCCCGACGGCTAATGCGATATTCGCAGCCTTTGACTGGTATATGGATGGCAATGTAGATAGTGAGGAGCGTACCCTTACCGCAGATGGTTGCTTTAAGGATGCGGAGGAGCTTGAGGATCTGGAGTTTTTTGAATGGCCCGATCCTGCGAAGTATATTGATGTAGAAGAATGCAAGAGAAGAATCGATCAGGCACCGGAGGATAAAGTACGTTTGGCTATGTGTTGGTCAGCTCATTTCCAGGATACCTGTGCATCCTTTGGTATGGAAACAGCTCTGATGAATATGCTGGCGAACCCTGAGATTTATCAGGCGGTTGATGATAAAATTGTAGATTTCTACTTAAAGGCCAATGAGATTTTCTTCGAGGCAACGAAAGGTAAATTAGATGCAGTATTAATCGGTAATGATGTGGGAAGTCAGAGAGGACTGATGCTTTCCCCTCAGTGTGTACGTGATTTTGTAATTCCAGGCTGTAAAAAGCTGGTTGAGCAGGCTCATTCTTACGGCTTAAAGGTAATATATCATTCCTGTGGTTCTATCGTTGACGTAATTCCGGATCTGATCGAAGCAGGAGTAGATGTGATTCATCCGATCCAGGCCTTGGCAGCAGGCATGGAGCCTCAGAATTTGAAGGAGAAATTTGATGGTAGGGTTTCCTACTGTGGAGGTGTTGATACACAAGATTTATTGGTGAATGGAACACCCGACATGGTACGCGCTAAGGTTCAGGAATTACGCACTATTTTTCCTACCGGACTGATTATTTCTCCAAGCCATGAGGCAGTTATGAAGGATATTCCTCCGGCAAATATTCATGCTCTGTTTGAGGAAGCGCAGAAGATCTACTAGTGAAAGTAAAACATCTTCCTGTAATCGGGATGCGGGGAGAGTATAGGAGACGAAAAGAAGATGGCAGTTCGTAGATTTGGAGAAATGATTAAAGTAAAGGATTTGGAGGCATATGAAAAATGGCATGCAAATCCCATGCCAGGGGTAAATGAGATGATTCGAAAGTGTCACTTGAAAAACTATTCGATCTACAACAGAGGTGAGTATTTATTTGCTTATTATGAGTACGACGGAGATGATTTTGAGAAGGACATGGCTAAAATGGCAGCAGATCCCAACACCCAGGCATGGTGGGATGTAGTTAAGCCTTTAATGCAGCCCCTTGATGACCGAAAGGAAGGAGAATTCTGGTCTGGACTGAAGGAAATATATCATCTGGATTGATAAGAGTAGTAGCCTTAGGAGCATACGAATTGAAAGAGACTAACAATTAATAGTGAGAAAAGGGGTAACCGCCAGGAGCGTGAAGAGTTCCGGCGGTATCTTTTTTATCTTTATTTGAATAGATTTTAGTGATGTTTTTTAAAACAGTCTCATTGCATAGCATACATAATATCCTTATAATTGAGGCAGGAGGTGTTGAATATGGCAAATGAGGATAAAAAGGATTTTAATGCAATGTTAAATGACAACAAAGATATGCCAAAAATGCAGGTAATCACTGATTCAAGAAGCATTGAAAAATATGGGGGAGACAAAATGTATTTCGCTCCGCCGATCGAGTATGATAAAGTGATGAAATCTGTGCCCTATGGGAAAGTAATTACGATTGGAGAGATACGGGAATACTTTGCCGAGTTAAGCGGTGCAGATTTTACGGAACCAATAACTGCAGGCATTTTTGTATCCATTGCAGCGTGGGCAAGCTATCAGCGTAATGAGCATGAAACACCCTATTGGAGGACGTTAAAAGCAGATGGAGAATTAAATTCGAAATATCCAGGCGGAATAGAGGCACAAAAAGTGAAACTGGAAGGTGAAGGGCATATTATTATCCAAAAAGGCAGAAAGAACCTCACTTATTATGTCATGGATTATAAAAAGGTATTATATGAATTACGAAAAATTGAATGATGCAAAACAGGTAGAAGTGGAAGGGATAAACGGGTACACTATCTATAGATAGGCAATAGCAAAACAATATAGTATTCGCAATTACCTGCTATTGATAGAAATAAAAAGGAGGTTTTCTTATGCATTTCACATCCGACACCCCGCGACCAAGCGATCAAACGTCAGTTAGTATGATTGTTCGTACTCCATTAGGTTTCGTGAAAATAGTAGAGCAGGATCATATGATATCAGAGCTTTCTTTTGCGGAGAAACCGGAGAAGGAAGAGAATCATGAATCACCTGTTTTGAAAGAGGCTAAACGTCAGCTATTAGAATATATGGCGGGAGCGCGCAAAGCCTTTGACTTACCAATGAAGGAGCAAGGGACGGCCTTTCAGAAAAAAGTTTGGCAGGCTTTACGCAGCATTCCCTACGGGGAAACGAGGAGCTATAAACAGATTGCAGAAATGATTGGTAATCCGAAGGCCGCTCGTGCCGTAGGCATGGCGAATAACAAAAACCCGATTTTGCTTCTAACGCCCTGCCATCGCGTACTTGGATCGAATGGTCAGCTGGTAGGCTTTGCAGCTGGTATAGATCTTAAGAAAGAATTGTTGAAAATAGAGAATAGTAAAGTCCTTTTTACGGATTGAAGCAACAAACAGCTGACAATGATTTAGTTCGAGCTTTACCAAGTCAAGGACACGAAGTATGAAAATAAGAGCCGTGTAGGTTAAAAAATGAATGGTGTAGTTTTAAAAATGAGTGATGTAGTTCTTAGTAGGAAGGGTATAAGATCTGCTAAGAATAAAAGCAATAAATTATTGAATAATTATTTGGACAGGAGGGAAGGGAAATGCCTGATAAGAAGTTAACGGAGGAAGAAAAATGGAAGGCTTCTCTGGAATGTAACCCCGCATATGACGGCAGATTCTTCTATGGAGTAAAGACTACCGGAATTTTCTGCCGCCCATCCTGTAAGTCGAAAAGTCCTAAGCGTGAAAATGTTATCTTTTTTAATACCTTGGAGCAGGCGGAAAATAGCGGGCTGCGTCCCTGTAAGCGCTGCCGTCCTGATTTGGAAGAGTTTCAGCCGCTCAAAGAAGCAGCCGAAAAGATAAAGATTATCTGTGAGCAGTATTACAGGGATCAAAGCGAATTGAAAAAGAGGCTATCTGATATTGGCCTGAGTCGAAACCGTATGACGAAGCTGTTTCAAGAGCAGTACGGAAAAACACCGGCGGAATATGTACATCAGCTGCGCGTAGAACAAGGTAAAGTGCTTCTTGCCGATACAAAGAATAACATATTGAATATCGCTTCACAATGCGGCTTTGAGAGCCTGTCGGCATTTTACGCACAATTTCGGAAAATAACCGGAATGTCACCAAAAGAATACAGAGAAAAGGTTGCCGACCAAAGGGAGATATCATGATTTTTCAATGGTTTTGGATATAAGATTTACCTGTTTTGCAAGCGGGGATTCAGTGAGGTATGAAAAAGCCCCGCAATCAGGAAGGAATATGATTGAAATAGAAACAAAAGTCTTATATAATATTGTAAATGCAATCATGTACGGGAGGACGGACCATGAACAAACAAGAACAGATCATGATGGGTTTCAGAGACGTATTTCAGAAGCTGGTTTGGCTAAATAAGATTAAGATGGAGGACAGTCTTAAGGGTTTTAAGTCGTCTGAAGTACATTGTATCGAATACATTGGAAGAAATGTAGATCCCAACGTGACAAAGCTTGCAGAGGCCTTTTATATGACCAATGGTGCCATTAGTAAAATATCGAAGAAGCTTATAAAAAAAGGCATTATTGAAAGTTACCAGAAGCCTGAGAACAAAAAAGAAATCTATTTTCGACTGACTTCTCAGGGAGAAGAAATTTTTAAAATCCATGAGGAGCTCCACAAAGAGTTTCAAGAGCGTGATAAAGCCGTTTTTGAGGAGGTTACCGAGGAACAATTTGATCAAATGCTTCGTTTTATTGAAAAGTATAGTATTCATCTGGATACAGAGATGAAGAAACAAGATGTATACATGAAGTCGAATAAGTTTGAAGAAGAATAAGTTTGAAGAAGAATAAATCTGAAGAAGAATAAATCTATATAAGAATAAAGTCATTCGCAGCCTAGCTCTCCCAGGCTGCTTTTTTGTTTTTTTTGTTGACAAGGAAACAAAATGATGATATTGTAAATATGCAATATGTTTCCTTGGAAACAAAAAAGATTTAGAAATGCTTTTCATCGAAAATTATACTTACGAGGGGAGAATTTAAGTGTTCAAATCAAAAACATATAAAGCACAAGTCATAAAGCAAACAGCAGAACAAACCACAGAACGTATCACAGAGCAAACCACAGAGCAAACCACAGAGCAAACCACAGAGCAAATCTTAGAGCAAACCGCAAAGCAGACCGCAAAGCAGACCGCAGAGCATGCCACAAAGCAAACCGTAGAGCAGGCCGTAGAACAAACCACAGAACGCGTAATAGAGCAAACTACAGAAGAAACGATTGAACAAACAGTAGATAAGCATGCTTTAATCTTCGGTCTTATCTCTGTATTTTTATGCGGAATTGGTTTTAGTATCATAGCACCTGTCGTACCATTCTTGGTACAGCCTTATACAAGTAATCCGGGGGAGCAGGCTATCGTTGTTACACTGCTGACCTCTGTCTATGCAATTTGTGTATTCTTTGCAGCTCCTGTACTAGGAGCTTTGAGCGATAAATATGGCCGCCGTCCCATACTTTTAATATGCCTTTTGGGTTCCGCAATCGGGTACTTGGTTTTTGGTATAGGAGGAGCTCTTTGGGTATTATTTGCCGGGCGCATTATAGAAGGTATCACAGGAGGTAGTATAAGTACTATTTTTGCATATTTTGCAGATATCATTCCCAGAGAACAGAGAACAAAATACTTTGGATGGGTAAGTGCGGTGGTGGGTGCAGGTGCTGTCCTTGGTCCAACTCTTGGTGGATTATTAGCTAGGTTTGGTTATTCTGTACCAATGTATTTTGGCGCAAGCATAACCATATTGAATGTTGTTTATGGATTCCTATTTATGCCGGAGAGTCTTGGAAAGAAGAATAGACGAAAAGAGATTACCCTTGTAAGCTTGAATCCATTCCAGCAGCTCATTAACATACTTTCTATGAAAAGCATAAAATGGCTGCTTATCTCAGCATTCTTACTTTGGATACCAAATGGTTCCTTACAGGCAGTTTTTTCACAATTTACGATAGATACTTTTCATTGGAAGCCTGCAATAATCGGACTTATGTTTTCAATTATGGGGCTCCAGGATATTATTTCACAAGGATTCATAATGCCGAAGCTTTTGATGAAGCTTAGCGATAAAAAGATCGCAATTCTCGGAATGAGTTCGGAGATAATAGGCTACGGTTTTATTGCTGCATCGGCTTTGTTCTTTTTCTATCCGTTTCTCATCGCCGGAATGTTTATCTTTGGCTTTGGTGATTCGATCTTTGGACCTTCCTTCAATGGGATGCTCTCCAAGTCAGTGGATTCCAGTGAACAAGGAAGGATTCAAGGAGGTAGTCAATCGATCCAAGCTTTAGCAAGAATGATAGGACCAATCGTTGGAGGTCAAATTTATGTGGCACTTGGGCATACGGCACCAGCTTTTATGGGTATAATACTGATGACAGCGGCAATTACGGTTTTACGTAAAAGCAGAGGATAGCAGTGTGAAGAAAAATTCTAGGCGCCAAAGTACGCCGCCTAAGAATTTCTATGCTTCACACTTGGAAGAACGCAAATACAGCGTCCTTCGCCCTATGTTTGTGTTGCCTATGGCAGCATGTCGGGGAGTTTGAAAGATAATAACTTTCAAACTATTCATTAAGGCCTATTCACAAAGCGAATATATTCGCGTCTGGAATAGGTCATCAAAAAGTGAAAAGCACGGGGATATATGTGAAAAAGAGCAGAGGGTTATTGCTATCCTAGTAACCATTTGTGTAAGATTCAATTATATTAATTATAGTTGACTAAAATTAAATTGCGTGCAATAATAAGAACTGATCAGCGCATACTAAGGTTAGGGAACAAAACCAGATCAGGAGGTAATATTAGATGGAAGAAATATTTATAAGAAGAAGTGTTCGTAAATTTACAAATCAGTCCGTTGAACCGGAAAAAATCGATAAGCTGCTCCGGGCAGCAATGCAGGCTCCATCGGCAGCGAATCAGCAGCCTTGGGAATTTATTGTGGTACAGGATAAAAAGGGGCTGTCTCAGCTGTCAGAAATTTCACCATATGCAAAGCCGGTAGCAGGATCAGCAGTGACTTTCGTACTGCTGACAGATGAAAGTAAGCTTAGGGTTCCAACCGGCTGGGAGCAGGATATGAGCGCGGCTGCGGAAAACATGCTGCTGGAAGCTGTTCATCTGGGGCTTGGTGGAGTTTGGTTTGGTGTGGCAACCGCTGATTCTGTAACAGAGAATGTTCGTCAGCTGTTTGAACTTCCCGACAATATCAGACCCTTTGCTCTGATTTCGGTAGGTTATCCCGATGGCCAGAAAAATGAATTTGTTGACCGCTATCAGGCAGACCGTGTTCACTATGAAAAGTGGTAATGGGTTCATTTTTAATTTTATAGGTTTTTTCTTAAGTCGTCACAGAAAAGTGACGACTTTCTTCATCTATCAAATTGAAGAAATAAGGATATAAAAACTAAATGCAAAATGGATAAAATCTAAAAATAGATGTAAAATTTATAAAAATACAAAACAAAAAATCCAATAATACAGGAGTTGAAAAATAAAAGGACGCTGGACTATAAAATCTAATATTGCCAAGAATCATAAAATGAAATATACTGGGGTTTCGAATGAAACAGAAGGCCCTACAGGAGATAGAAAAACATGTGCGCAAGAAGAAAAGAACCATTTGACTATAATAGCAGGGAAGAATTTGAAGTGAAATTGATGGAATGGATTGGTGACGTTTTTTATGACCTCCTTCCCAGTTACGGATATGAAGTGCGGGAGGAACAGATCTTTACCGCCTTTCAGTTTGCAGATGCCTTTTGCAATAAGGAGGTTCACCTGGCGGAAGCCGGACTTGGCACCGGGAAAACGTTTGCGTACTTATTAACGGCAATTGCTTATGCTCGTTTTAGCGGGAAGCCGGTCGTTATTGCTTGTGCCAGCACAGCACTTCAAGAACAGCTTGGCGGAGAGAATGGTGACATTATAACGCTTTCAAAGATACTTGGATTAGAGGTTGATGCTAGAATTGCAAAAGATCCCCGGCAATATATTTGTGATGCGAAAGTGAATGATGCTACGAAAGAAGTGAGTACGCTATCGGAAGAGATAACCCAGTGGATCAATAAAACAAAAATGGGTGAGCGATCAGAAATACCCACCGTACCGGATCGTGTGTGGAAGTGGATTGGTTGGGACGAGTCGATGGCTTGTGATATTTGTTCGAATCGTGGCTTTTGCAAGTTAGTAAAGGCAAGAGAATATTATCGAACGGCAAAGGATTTAATTATTGCAGATCACGAGTTATTTTTTCATGATTTATGGACGAGGGAAGAACGTATATTGAATCGCAAATTACCCATACTTCCAAGTTATTGTGCAGTCATATTCGATGAGGGACATAAAGTGTTGCTTCCCGCGGCGATGCAAGCTGGAAATCAGATCAAACAGGAAGAAATCGAAAATATGCTCCAGACCATTGAAGATTTACAGGATGTACGGGAATCTTTTGTGTCAGCAGCAATTGCAATGGAACATGCGTTTCAGGAATTTTTTGTTCAACTGCATCAAAGTTTGATTGCAGATCAAGGTTCAGAGAGGCTATCGATTAGAATTACGGAGAGCTTATTAAAAGCAGCCAGTGCTTTACATAAGAGAATGGATCATTTGCTTCTGGAACTGCAAATTGAACAGGAACTTTATATTGAAGCATTATCCATTGATCAAATACAGGCTTACGAAGCACAATTAGAGATAGCGATGTGCGCTTTGGATCGTTTCCATCGGAAGAAAGGCATGGATGTCATACCTTGGGTAGACAAAAGGGATGGTAGTTTTTGGGTTGTACCTAAGCAACTAAATCAAATGCTTCATCAGCATCTATTTCAAAAGGGATTACCGGTGGTGTTTAGCTCAGCAACCTTAAGTAATGAGGGCAATTTTGATTATTTTAAGAGAACATTTGGCCTAAAGAAATCCTCCAATTCTATCGTGGGGAGCCCGTTTGAGCTGGAAAAGCAAGTAGTGGTCTACTTAAACCAAGGTTTTCAGCATAAGAACAAGAAATATAAAATTGAAGCCTTGGCAGACTTATTACAGCAAAATGGGGGACGAGCTCTTGTGCTTACCAAGTCCATGGAAGAAGTACAGAGAATTAGAGCCGGATTAGGTGGTTATCAATTGCCTTTTGAGGTTTTATGGGAAGATAGAGGAGAGAGAGGGTATCTTATCCGAACGTTTCGGGAGGAGGAGACCACGGTATTGATTGGTACAAATTTTTGGGAAGGAATTGATGTTCCTGGAGAAGCTTTAACCTTATTGATTATATGGGAGCTGCCATTCCAAACGATGGATCCTTTGATAGAAGTTCAACGCAAAGAAGCAGAAGAGCTGGGGCATGATCCATTCATTACAGTAGATTGTCCTCAGATGGGGATTCAATTAAAACAGGGATGCGGACGACTGATTCGAACACAAAATGATCATGGGGCAATTGTGATTATGGACTCTGTATTAAGCGAGTCTTGGGAAAAAACAGTTCGAAGCTCGTTGCCTTCCGGAGCTAGAATTGAAGTAATGGGGGAGGAAGCATAAAGAAGTCTTGTAGTAGTGAAAGAAAAAAGACAATGAACAAAATGTCTGATTCCTACTGCTATTGTGGTTTATTAAGATTGAGCAAAAGCAGCAGAAATAAGAAGTTTTATGTTGTATTATTTAGGTAATTATGATAACTTGATGTTGAGTCCCTGCGGTGTAGGTTATAACGGTCTTGCCTGGCTGTCGTTTGATTTTTGCTGTGAGGGAAGAAGCTTATGAGGGGGATGAACCCATAAGGGAAGAAAACGATAAGGAGAAGATATCATATGCCAAGGGAAAAGAAACTTCGTACCGTAGTTATGCATGATCCGGAACTGGATGATATGAACACCTTGATCCGGTATTTGTTATATTGCAATCAATTTGAAACAGAAGGACTGATCTATTCCAGCAGCCGCTTTCACTGGAGGGGTGACGGCAAGGGAACTATATTTCATGGTGAATCAGAACATTCGCAGCTGGGGATAGGACCCATTGAAGCCTGGCGTTGGGATCCAGGCTCCTGCTTTATGGAGGATGCACTTGAGGCTTATGCGCTGGCATATCCAAATCTAGCCTTGCATGCAGAAGGTTATCCCAAACCGGAAGAGCTGCGTGAGAAGCTCTGTGAAGGGAATGTGGAGTTTCCAGGTGAGATTACAAAGGATAGTAAAGGCTCAGAGTTAGTCAAAAGGCTTATTCTGGATGATAAACCGGGAAAATTGTATCTGCTTACTGGAACCGGCCAGTCTACCATAGGAAGGGCACTCAAATCAATCGAAGAGGAATATCAAGATACAAATGAATGGAACCAGCTGTATGATAAAATTTCAAGAAAGGTCATCATACAGTCCTTTGGTGATCAAGACGGAGTCTATGAGTCCTATATCGGCCCAAGGTGGCCAAGGATCGAATTTCGTGAAATGGCAACAACAATCTGGGGATACTTTGCACGTAAGGTAATACAGCCGGAAGACCGCCATTACCTTTCCTCTTCCTGGATCAAAGAAAACATATCCAAGGTAGGACCCTTTGGAGAGCTTTATATGGTATGGGGAGACAAAAAGCAGATGCATAAGAATGATTTTGTTGATTTCTTCGGCTTTGCAGGGTTGACGGCGAAACAACTTTCTGAATTGGGATATATTCCTTGGTATGGTGAGCCGGAGGAGCCGGGCTCCTGGATCTCTGAGGGAGATACTTCTATGTATATGAACCTGATCGACAATGGACTGGATGCCCATGTAGATGCCAGCTATGGAGGCTGGGGAGGCCGAAATGGCAAGGACATCGATCCAGACGGAGTAGCTTCAAAGGATTATCCCTCAGCCAGATGGTTTGGAGCTGCGCAGCGTGACTTTGCAGCAAGGCTGCGCTGGACAGTTACACCGAAATATCAAGAGGCTAATCATTCGCCGGTTATTCAGCTCGTTGGTGTGGAAAGTAATAGCATGAAACCAAGACAAACAGTAACCTTAAAGGCATTCGCAACTGATCCGGATGGAGATCATCTGACAGGCCGCTGGTGGCAATACGAGGAAGCCGGTACTTATCCGGGGAAGATTGAATTCCTTGAAGAAGAAAAGAAGCCTGCTTTTGCGGCACGTACCTATCCCTTTGTAGTTCCTGTACCAGGATCAGTGGATATAACAGAATTGAACAAGGCAGAGCTTGAAATAACGTGTCAGTTTACAGTGCCAGCGGATGCTGCTGCCGGACAAACGCTGCATTTTATCGTGGAAGCAACGGATCATGCAACGCAGCCCTTGACTTCCTACAAAAGGGTCGTATTAACAGTTGAGAGGTGATAACGAAATATCTAGGGCGTTCATTGATTATCAATAAGAACCCTGGTACTCATTTACCTTATCGATTGACATGGATTGCATAATCAAGATTCACTTTGATTATACAAGCAGGTTTGATACAAATTACAGTTTTAGTGATCAGTTACGAATTTGGGAGTATAAATATTTAAGTAATCATATGTCTTTCAAAGCTCATTCTACTTGGCCATAAGTAGGAATGAGCTTTTGTATTGTAAATTCGAAGGAGATAACGGCACGGCATTAAGCTCATTTTTTGTAGTTCAACTTTGTGAATGGATGGGCTTTTCCCTGGAAACAACGAATGGATTGGAATATAGCATTAAGAATTCCATAATTGATTATTTCGATAAAAAGCGAAGAGTTAGTTTTATGTCGCTGTACAAAAATAGTTTACAAACATTTTAAATTCGTTATATAATGGTTCAATATGGCAAATAAATGTGTGATTTATATAACAAAGGAATAAAAAAACCGGGAGGGGGGTTCGTCACATGGCGTATCGTGATCTGCAAAGCTTTATGAAGGAATTAGAAGCTTGCAATGAATTGAAAAAAATTGATATTCCTGTATCTACAGAGCTTGAAATGACAGAGATCGCAGATCGTGTCAGTAAAGCAAAGGGTTCTGCCCTGTTATTTCAGCAGGCAGAGGGGTTTTCCTATCCGGTGTTAATGAATGCGATGGGCAGTGAAAAGCGTATGAGCATGGCGCTGGGTGTAAATAATTTGGACGAAATCGGAGACGAAATTGCGAAATACCTAAATTTTGAGAATTATCTTTCTATTCCAGGCTTAGTTAAAAGCATTCCCAGAATGCTTCGACTACTCCATGTATTTCCTTGGCGCAGCTGGCGCAGGGGAGCTTGTCAGCAGGTAATTGAACGAGAGCCGAATTTAGATACTTTGCCCGTACTAAAATGCTGGCCGCAGGATGCAGGCCGTTTTTTTACGCTTCCGCTTGTATTTACCAAGGAGGCAAACAGCCGACGTCAGAATGTGGGTATGTACCGGATGCAGGTGCTTGACCGGACAAGCACGGGGATGCATTGGCATAAACATAAGGACGGCTCAGAGATCTTTTCATCCTATGCAAAGAATGGAAAGAGGATGCCGGTATCCGTTGCACTTGGCTGTGATCCGGCAATTACCTATGCTGCAACCAGCCCGCTGCCGAAGATGATCGATGAGATGATGTTTGCAGGCTGGCTTAGAAAATCCCGCGTCAAGCTGGTAAAATGCATCACGAATGACATCTATGTCCCTGCTGATGCAGAATTTGTACTGGAGGGTTATGTTGATCCGAAGGAAGATTATGTAACAGAAGGACCCTTTGGAGATCATACCGGCTATTATTCTTTGGCAGACCAATATCCGGTATTTCATGTAACCTGTATTACCCATAAAAAGAAGCCGGTTTATCCGGCGACTGTGGTAGGAAAGCCGCCGATGGAAGACTGCTATATGGCGAAGGCAACAGAACGTATCTTTCTGCCATTTCTTCGGCTGCAGATTCCGGAATTGATGGATTTGAATCTTCCTTTGGAGGGTGTGTTCCACAACTGTGCGATTGTTTCTATCCGTAACCATTACCCTGGTGCGGCTCGTAAGGTGATGAATTCCATATGGGGAATGGGACAGATGATGTATACAAAAATGATTGTCGTGGTGGACGAGACAATCGATGTTCAGAATCTTTCCCAGGTAAGGGATGTGGTTTTAAGAAACGTTAGAGGCAGGGAAAGCCTTTTTCTTTGCAGCGGTCCGCTGGATGCGCTGGATCATTCCTCCAGCAAGTCACTCTATGGTTGTCGTCTTGGAATTGATGCTACGGTAAGAGACATTCCACAGGAGGAAGGAGTCCGGGATTCCTTTACCATTATCCAGGTTAAGAAAGAGCAGAATTTTCAGGGAAGAAGGACGCTGGAGGAGTATTTGCCCACGCACTTTGAAAAATTTGTAATCTGTGTGGATGAGGATGTTGATCCTGGCGATTTATCAACCGTAATGTGGAAGGTATTTAATAATATTGATGCAGCAAGAGATCTGGTTATTCTCGGTCAGAAGATCGGTGTCGATGCCACCAGGAAGTTAAAAGGAGAGGGCTTGTCGAGGGACTGGCCGGAGGATATTGTTATGACACAGGAGATAAAACAGGCTGTTAGTGAAAGGTGGAGCGAATATGGTCTGGATTGAAAATATGAACAAGGGAATGAAAAAGGGGTTTGATAAGATACATGCTTATGGTAAGCTGGTGATGTTCTCCCACACGATTTTTTCCTTTAGCTTTGCACTGGTTTCCATGGTATTAGCAGCGCAGGGATTACCTGAAGTTTCAGTGCTTTTTTGGATTCTCGTGTGTTTTATGGGAGCACGTACCGGAGCGAATGCCATCAACCGGGTGATTGATGCGAAAATTGATGCAAAAAATCCTCGTACGTCCAATCGCCAGCTCCCAAAAGGTGAAATGAAGGCAGGCGAAGTCATTGTCTTTACAGGAATCTGTTTTCTGCTGATGCTCTTTGGAGCTTATCAGCTGAACTGGTTGTGCTTTGCCCTTTCACCGTTGGCACTGGTCCTGTTGATTTTGTATTCCTATTGTAAGCGTTTTACCTTTCTGTGCCACCTGGTGCTGGGAGTTACCTGTGCCTGCGCGCCGGTAGGTGCCTGGCTTGCGGTAACCGGAAAGTTTGAGTTTCTCCCCTTAGTAATGGGAGCTGCTAATACCTTATGGGTGGCAGGCTTTGATATTATCTATGGCTGCCAGGATTATGATTTTGACAGGCAAAACGGACTGCATTCCATTCCGGTTCAGTTCGGTGTTAAGGGAGCGTTACGGATTGCGTGCCTGCTCCATATCATTACACTGTGTTGTCTGATTTTAATTGGACTACTGGTACCTCAATTCGGAGTCATTTATTACATAGGCGTTATCATAATTGCCGCGTTGTTTGTTACGGAGTATCGCATGGTATCGCCCATGAATCTGACCAATGTTAATATCGCTTCCTATAGTATCAATCAGCTTGTAAGCGTGACTTTGTTGATGTTCGGACTGCTGGATGCGTTTGTTTAAACAGGCAGAGGCCCTTAAATACCGTAATAGTCTGGGAGTTTTGTTGTGTGAATGTCCATAGTTCAAGCATAATCTGCGCGAAGATTGCGCACAAGAAGAGAGGTTAGGTTGAGAAATATCATTTTCAACCTTTCTATTAAGGTCTATTTCATTTTTGAATGAATACGCAAAATTTGAAAGGCACGGGTGTTAAAATGAAGAAAATAATACTGGGATTAACCGGTGCAAGCGGAAGTATCTATTTTCTGCGTCTTGCAGAGCAATTGTCGAAACGGGAAATTGAGCTGCATCTCGTTGCATCACAGCTTGGAGAGCAGGTATTGCAATATGAGACCGGTATCACGCTTTCGGAGCAGGCAGTGCTATGGAATGCGAATTGTGCAAAAGTAATACTGGAGGCCAATAACAATCTGTTTTCCGCTGCTGCCAGCGGCTCCAGCCAGTTCGAGGCTATGGCAATTGTGCCCTGCTCCATGTCTACACTGGCAAAGCTTGCCCATGGAATTACAGAAACACTGCTGACACGTGCTGCGGATGTTATGTTAAAGGAAAGAAGAAGATTGGTGCTGGTACCAAGGGAGACACCGCTCTCCACAGTACATTTAAAAAATATGACGGAGCTTTCACAGCTTGGAGCGACCATACTTCCTGCGATGCCCGGCTTCTATGGTCGGCCGGAAACAATGGAGGACTTGATTGACTTTGTTGTTGGAAAGACCCTCGATAGCTTAGAGATTGAAAATAATGAATACAAAAGATGGGATGGTCAATAAGATGAATAAAAGAAATCGATTTATAATAGTTATGCTGCTGATTATGTTGCTACCTGCACTAGCAGGATGTGCTGGAAAAGGAGAAAAGGCATCCTCCAGTGGTGTGAAGCCAGTCCTTCGCATCGGAATGATGTCCTCGTCCGATGTTATTCCCTATGTACTCATCAATGAGAATAAGCTTTCAGACAAATATAATTTTGAGCTTGATTTACAGGTATTCACCTCTGCCAAGGACAGAGATGCTGCGTTCCAGGCTGGAGAGCTGGATGGTGTTCTTACGGATTACATTGGTGTGTGCATGTACCAGAATGCCGGCTTTGATGTGAAGATCACCGGTATCACAGACGGGGATTATATCTTGATGGCAGGTAAGAACAGCGGTATTACCGATATTAGCCAGGTTAAGGGAAGAAGTATTGCCATTTCAGAAAAAACACTGATTGAATATACGCTTGATCATATCTTAAGTCAGAATGGTATGGAAGGGAAGGATGTAATAAAAGAAGTCGTTCCGCGTATTCCAGACCGTTTGGAGCTGCTGCGAAATGATAAAATTGATCTTGGTCTGATGCCGGAGCCCTTTGCTACCCTGGCTTTGGCAGATGGAGCAGTTTTACTTGGAACTGCAAATGAATATGGCCTTTATCCTGCTGTTTCAGCATTCTCACAGGCTGCACTGGATGAGAAGGGTGAGGCGATCAGAAATCTGTACAAGGCCTATAATGAGGCTGTAAGCTATATGAATGAAACGGATATTAGAGAATATGAGAAGACCGTAATTAAGGCGGTAGGATATCCAGAGGAAATGGCTGGAAAAATTACGGTAAAGCCCTTCCGTGAAAGTAAACTTCCATCAAAGGAAGAGGTAGCAGCAGCTGTTCTTTGGGCTAGTAATAAGGGGTTATGCGACTCTGCACTTACCTATGAGCAATTGACATCTGATGTTTATAGTGAAGAAAAATAAATAATGTAAAATACAGAACATGTCACAGCCTGCAATGTGCGACCTAGGATCGAATGTCAGTTAATGTGAAATGTAAAACATTTTCGCATTCTGCATTGTGCGACTGTGGTCGAATGACAGTTAGATTGAATAGGATCATTTTTAACCTTTCTAATAGGGTCTATACATTCTTAATATAGGGCTTAAAATCGAAAGGCATGGGGTAAGGAGATTAAGATGCTGACGATAGACAAGATTTGTGTGAGCTACAAAAGAAAGGGAAAACAGGTACCGGTACTTCAGGACTTCTCTCTGCAGCTGAAGCAGGGAGAGGTGCTGGCTGTGCTGGGTGCCTCTGGCTGCGGCAAATCAACACTGATACAGGTGTTGGCTGGTATGCTTCCTGTGGACAGCGGAACGGTAACTGCTGATGTTCGCGGTGAAAGGCTTGCCTTGAATCCTAAGACTCATAAGATTGCGGTAATACCTCAAAACCTGGGCTTGCTTCCCTGGAAAACTGTTCGTCAAAACTGTCTGCTTCCTCTCCAGCTCCACAAGCATCCCATTGATGATAATAAGCTGGCGGAACTGGAGGAGACTTGTCGCTCGCTAAAGGTTGATTCCTTATTAGAGCGCTATCCCCGGCAGCTTAGCGGAGGACAGCAGCAACGAGTGGCACTTGCAAGAGCCTTCCTTCAGGAGCCGGATCTGCTTTTAATGGATGAGCCTTTTTCTTCACTGGATATGATTACACGCTCTGAAGCCTGGGAGCTTTTCCTAAATATCTGGAGACGAAAGCAGCCGACCACTATAATTGTTACTCATAGTATGGAAGAGGCACTATACCTTGGCAAGGAAATTGCGGTGCTGGATAAGGAAATGGGCAGGCTGCTAAAGCAGGACGATAATCCTTATTTTGGGCTGCTAGAGTACGAGCGTGAGGGCTTTCAGCAAAAGAAGAGAGAACTGAAGGAATGGCTTAAGCTGGTTAGTCATGGAGAATAGGCGAAATGAGGAGCATTCCACACCCGGAATTGAGCGACTATAAGGCAAATGAACAATAGAGTGAACTGCAGAGACTTCCACATTCAGAATCGAACGACTATACAGCTAAATGTCCGCTAGAGTGAACTGCAGTGCCGCGGCGTGGCGGCGGAATGGAGATATTATTTATGAAAAAGCTACGAAACAGTATTTCCCTTTTTCTTGAGGGGTTTCTGCTTATTAATATTCTTTGGTATATCGGTTACCTGGTGGTGCGTAAAACGGTAATTCCGAATCCAATCACTGTATATCAAAACTTCGGTAAGATACTTTCAGACGATATTCTAATACATATTCTTTCCAGTCTGGAAAGAGTCGGACTTGGGCTTAGCCTGTCTCTTCTGGTTGGTATTCCCCTGGGAATTCTTATGGCATATTCAACGTGTGCTAATAAAATACTGTATCCCCTGGTTTATTTCAGTTATCCGATTCCCAAAACGGCATTACTGCCAATTGCCATGCTGTTATGGGGCATGCGGGATGGTTCTAAGATTGCTATTATCTTTCTAATCATTGTTTTTCAGGTCATTGTCTCAGTACGTGACAGTGTTCAAAATATTGATCCCTCGCTTTATCTTGTGACAGTGAGTGCCGGAGCCTCGAAGGGGCAGATTATCTGGCATATCACCTTGCCTGCAATTCTACCGGAGCTGTTAACCAGTCTGCGTGTTTCTCTGGGAACGGCGGTGTCTGTTCTTTTCTTTGTGGAAGGCTACGGGACAAGATTCGGTATGGGGTACTACATCGTTGATGCCTGGTCTCGAATTGACTATATCGGTATGTACAGCGGAATTATTGTAATATCCATGGTTGGATTTGCACTGTTTGCGGCAGTGGATTTTTTTGCTGAGAAGCTTTGCCCCTGGAGGTGAGGTCAGAGAAGAGTCTACTTTATATAAATATCTTTTCAATAAAACATTTACCTGTATCTATTAAATAAATATATCTGATGTTGGGGTCTAAACTAAGTTTAGATTAATCCCATTATTCTTTAGCACCTTGAAAAATTTATATTTTGTAGAAACAGTGGATGGTTTTATCTGTATTGGGTATCCACACAACCCTATTCCTTCCGTATTCTTAGGCTATTACTGGATTTTGAGCATAGTGACCCAGACCCTTCCTGAAATTGAAGAGTTTTTTGAAATTCAGTGCTGCAATTTTACACCCTAAGAAGAACTTTCCACGTTGCTTGCCCCTTGGCATCTTATCAAGATGATAATTCATCCGCAGGTTTGATGGAACTGTTTCAATCCCATTACGCAGTCGGGCATAATTCCTGAATTCTTCGCCTTGCATTTTTCTCAGTGTCTTTGCCCTTTCTGATGCTGTCTTCGATGTTATGATTTTACTGACTTTTTTAAATATTTTAGGCTTACACTGATCCTGATAGGGACAGTTTGAACAGATTTCTCTGTGGAAAGAAACACTACACTGACCGCTTTGTTTTATGTAGCTGCAGCTCTTCGGCTCATGACCTGCTGGGCAATGAAGAACCCTGGTTCCGGCTTCGTTAAATTCAAAGTCTGCCATGATGTCTGCAGTGTCCCTTCCCGTAAGGCTAGTGGTAATAAGTTCAACATTCTTTTCTTTGGCCAGTGACTGGTTTTCAGATCCGCTGTATGCACCATCTGTTACAAGGGCAAGTGTTTCATCCTGTTTTTCCATTCGGGCAAGATTTTCTTTTAAAAACTGGCTGTCACTATGGATGTTCTGTTCATACTGGTAGTCTGTTACGACAGAGCCGTTTCCACCAACGGATTCTTCCAGGTTTGCAACATACCCACGGTGTTCCTTGTTTCCCTTCTTGCGGAAAGTTGCTTCCGGATCAGACGGATTCTGCAGGGCAGTTGCATTCATACGCCCATCATCTTTAGTCAGAAGTCGGCGCTTGCCATTCTCTAGGATGGTCTGCTCTGAGATGCAGCGGATGAACAGTTCGTACTCCGTGACGTTTTCAAAACTACTGTTACAGAGTTCAATCAATGTATCGGTGTCATCAAGCAACTTCTGGATTCTTGTATCTGCCTCGGTACTGCGCTGATGATAGATGACTCTGTTGAAGTCATCAGGATCACAGTAATGCATGAACTCATCCGGAAGGATGGAGGCATGCTTTTCATTCAGATACTCCACAAGTTTGGAAATGCAGGTATAAATCAGTTCCATCCGGCTTAGCTTACGGATATTTGCTTCGATCATCATCGAATCCATACGTCTGACACGACCATTTATATTCATCAGTTTCGCGATTTTGCTTCCCAGATCTGTGACACAATCATGATAGAGGTCAACGTTGTAAAGTTTCTCGTAATCATAGCACCTCTTGCGGAAACGGCTTAGCGACTTATCGCTCAAGGGCTGCTCATCAAAACTCGTCGTATGGAGGGCATACTGAAGGTGGAGGTCAAGCATGAGATTCTCGACCATTTCATCATCAGAATAATCAAAGAGTTCCTTGATGATGAGCGCACCGACAATGACGTTGACAGGAGCATTTGGTCTTGATGCTTTATCACTATATAAAACGGCAAACCGGTTTTCATCGATTGACGGAAATATTTCATCTGCAAATATCTTTGCCCATGATTTTTCTAATGCTTTTTGTTCCCTGGCTGTAAGACCCGAGAAGCTATCTGTGAAAGATAACTGCTGACAACTGTTTTCTTTGAATGACATAGAGATTACCCACTTTCCTAAGTTACCTCTATTATACTATAGGTAGTGTCATCTTGCAGGAAATAACTACAAAATATATAAATTTTTCAAGGTGCTAACGTGGGGTTTTGACCCCAACATCATATATCTATTATTATATCTTTAAATTATATCTTCAAAACATAAACTCAAAATGTGTCTTCATTTATTTTATTACTCATATATTGATATAAAATCATGAAACAGATCTGGGAGCTATTGGTGGATGAATGAGGAGGAAAGAAGACAAATTATCAGTAATGATTATGCCGATGGTATTGTTGAATTTGCACTCAGTACAGAAGAATTTGCCAGATTTGCTGGTGCAACGATAAATTACATCAATGACAAATACGCTGTAGTATATGTTCCTCTTTCAAGAGTGCCAGATAGATTAACAGGTTCGATTGCTTATTCGGTCATACCAAAGTTATATTCTCTGCTGGATACCTCCAGCCTTGAGGCAATGGGGGTAAATAAGCTTCAAAAAAACCCAAACCTTTCTCTCAAGGGAAATGGAGTCTTATTAGGCTTCTTAGATACAGGAATTGATTACCAGAATCCCTTGTTCCAATATGCTGACAAAACAACAAGAATTGTTTCGATCTGGGATCAGACAATGGAAAATATGCAGGCGTCTTCCGACATCTTTTTTTATGGCACGGAATATTCCAGGGAGCAAATTAATCTTGCACTAAAAAGTGATAATCCCCTTGAGGTCGTTCCAAGCACGGATGATATTGGACACGGAACAACGCTGGCAGGACTCTCAGGTGGAACACCGAACGAGGCAGCGGGATTTACCGGGGTAGCCCCGCTAACAGAATATTTAATTGTAAAATTAAAAACTGCAAAACCAAATAATAGAGAGTATTTTGGAGTTCCGGAGAATGTAATTTGCTATGCTGAGACTGATATTATGTTTGGATTGGTCTATTTGGTTAATGCAGCCAGGAAAATGAATCGTCCCATAGTGATCTGCATCGGGCTGGGAACTAGTCAGGGAAGCCATGAGGGATTAGGTCCCTTAAATGACTTGATTTCAGCCTACTCTAACCAGGTTGGAATCGCAATTATTATTGCTGC
>JAEWMZ010000316.1 GCA_023392995.1 Bacillota bacterium | reverse complement strand
GAATGATCCCATGGTAAGAGCCAACTATCAGGTAAAGGCCGCACTGATGCATATTAAGGAAACGGAACAGGTGGATTTGAGTATTCCTTATATTGAGTGGAAGTAGATTAGGCAATTGCGAAACTCAGAAAACTTAAGCTATTGTAGCCCCAACATATACTATATCGAAGCGGAAGCTAAGCCCGCAGGAAGCGTTGAAGCGTAGAAATAGTATATGTTGGGGATACAATTACAAAAACTATATTGTTTCGCATTTGCCTAATGGAATTAGGTAGATGAAAGGAGAAGATCATGAAATATCCTTTAGGTGAAAATAATAAGTCTTCCATCCGCTCAAAAACGGGGAAAAGGCTGGATGAAATAACGATAGATGAGATTAAAAAAGGAAATGTTACAGCGGATGATATTAAAATCTCGAAGGAGATGCTGTATCAGCAGGGCGAAGTAGCAAAGGAAAATGATAATCTAGGTCTGGCGAAGAATTTTGAAAGAGCGTCCGAATTAGTGGACGTACCGGATGAGGTTATCCTAAAGATGTATAATATGCTTCGACCAAACCGGGCAACCAAGCTGGACTTGGTGCTTATGGCACAGGAGCTGCTAGAGAAGTACAAAGCCGCAAACTGTGCGAAATTAGTAATGGAAGCAGCAGAAATTTATGAAAAAAGGGGAATCCTTCTTTGAAATTAATTGCAGGTGTGGATATTGGTAATTCAACAACAGAGGTTTGTATTGGCAGGCGAAGTGACGAAGGTAAGATATCCTTTCTGACTTCCGCAGCCAGGCCGACGACAGGAACAAAGGGCACTTTAGCCAATGTCCCTGGAATTAAGGCAGCGCTGGAGGAGGCAATGGAAAGACTGAATATGCCGGTAAGCGCTCTTAGTCTGATCCGAATTAATGAGGCAACGCCTGTGATTGGAGATACTGCGATGGAGACGATTACAGAAACCATCATCACAGAATCCTCTATGATCGGGCACAATCCCGCTACTCCGGCGGGGGCGGGTCAAGCCGTTGGTACCATTCTCCCTATTTCGAAGCTGAGTCAAGGAAAAACTGGAGATTCCTACATTATTACTGCGGATTCTAACTACACTTATGAGAAGATTGCAGAGCTGATCAATCAATACAGCATGAGGCTCGATTTGGCGGGAGTTATCTTACAGGCCGATGAGGCTGTACTGGTATGGAACCGTTTGGCAAGAAAAATCCCGGTTGTAGATGAAGTAAAAAATATAGATCAGATTCCGGAGGGAAAGCTGGCAGCCGTTGAGGTGGCGCTTTCTGGTCAAACGATCCGAATGCTCTCCAATCCCTATGGGATAGCAACACTGCTGAAGCTGGATGCCGAGGAGACAAAGCAAGTAACCCCCATAGCGAAAAGCTTAATTGGAAAACGAAGTGCCGTTGTGATAAAAACGCCCCATGGCAACGTGAAGGAAAATATCCTCCCGGCGGGTGAGATCTACTTTGCGTCAGATAAAACCTATGTGGTAAATATTGATGCCGGAGCAGTGAAGATCATGGATACCTTGGCAGAAGCTGGGGAGATCAAGGATATTAGCGGTCAGGACAATACCAATATTGGCAATATGCTGTCAAGAATTAAAGTCGGTATGGGGAAAGTCAGCGAGGAAACCGGAGGTTCCGTTAAAATAACGGATCTTCTGGCGGTGGATACCTTAGCCCCGGTACCGATTGCAGGTGCTTTGGCAGGAGAGGCTTGTCTGGAGAAAGCCGTAGGAATTGCGGCAATGGTAAGAACACAGCAATTACCCATGGAAAAGATAGCCTTAGAGTTAAACAGGCAGCTAAATATCGAGGTTAAGGTGGCAGGAGTCGAAGCAGTGATGGCTTCCCTGGGTGCAATTACAACACCAGGCATAAGATTGCCTTTGGCAATTTTGGATCTGGGCGGAGGTTCTACAGATGCAGCGCTCGTCCAGGAAGACGGTCATGTAACGGTAACGCATCAGGCTGGTGCCGGGGAACTGGTAACCCTGCTGATACAGACAGAATTAGGCTTAAATAGCCGTCTAACCGCGGAACAGATTAAGAGATATCCATTGGCAAAGATAGAAAGCCTGTATCATATGCGCTTGGAAAACGGGGCAGTTCAGTTCTTTGAAGAAGCCCTTGATCCTAAGTATTTTGGAAGTGTGGTGCTGTTGACTCCCGAGGAAATGATAAAAATAGATCAGGACATACCCTTAGAGAAGATTGCAGCGGTGCGAAGAGAAGCGAAGAAAAAGGTATTTCATCAAAATGCGGTACGTGCCTTAAAAAAGGTAGCGCCGGAGCATAATTTACGTAAGATACCCAATATTGTACTAGTAGGCGGGTCTGCAGAAGATTTTGAAATTCCCGAGATGTTGATGGAGGAATTCACCAACTTTAAGATTGTATGCGGACGAGGTAATATCAGGGGGATAGAAGGGCCAAGGAACGCGGTGGCAACAGGGCTTGTATTATCCTATATAGGTGGAAGTCATGGTAACAAATAAACCGGCT
>JAEWMZ010000284.1 GCA_023392995.1 Bacillota bacterium | reverse complement strand
CTTCGCAGACCTTTTAACAAAGAATCTAACGCTTGCGGGTATTGTCCAATGGAATAATAGTTATTATAAGAATTTAGCTGCTTATTTACATACATAACCGTCATAATCTTATTGTATATAGCAAAATCTTCGTCCTTTATTTCCATTCCATATACCTCATTATATGCATCTGTATATTCTCGATTATCAAAATAATCGGTAGCTTTTTCAATGCTCAGGGTATAGGATACTGTATTCGTACCCACCAAGATTAAAGTTACTAGTAGTCCAAAAAACAGGAATACAATCGTAGCTCCCAGACGATTGATACTTCCTTCATCTTCTTCAATATCATCAATTACCTGGATGATCTCTTTGCTCTTTTTTTTCTTTTCTTTCTTCTCTTTTTTTGCAGCTTTAGCTTTACCGCTTTCTTCTACTCCTTCAGCCGCAGCAGCCTTCTTGCCTTTTTTCGCCTTCTTAGCAACAGCTCCATCTTCGGCATCTGGTTTTTCTTTATTCTTTGATTTTTTACTTTGCTTTTGAGGTGCTGTTGGCTCCTCTGCTGTAATGTCTAATCCTTCTGCTTCAGCTGCTTTTTTTTCTTTTTTAACATTACCAAACAAAGCTTGCAGAATTTGAAGTACTCCCTTTTTGGGCTTTTCACCATCAACCTCTGCATTCTGTTTCAGTTTCTTTTCTTTTTTATCCTTTTTTGCTTTCTTACCTTTTTTATCGGGAATTTGATTTAAAAGCTCTTCTTCGTTAACATCGAGGTCCGTTAAGGAAGAGATCCCTTTTAATGCATCGGAAAATACTTCTCCAACATCACTTGGCATACTCCCATTCATTGGTGCTTCAGGAGTCTTACCTTGGAGTAAATCATTAATTGCTCTTACATCTTCTGATACTGGATCATCCGCAGACATTTGATTGAGAAGGTTTAAAAACTCATCCTCATCTGTTTCCAGTTGATCCATATCCTCAGAAGCATTGACGTTCACTCCATCTTCATTCAGCTTCTCTTCCTGATGATCATCGGTTCCTTTTTCTGCTTTGGAACGATAATCTTCTGGTATCGTATTAAATTGATCCAATAAATCATTTAAATCCGGATCAAAATCCTCTTCTTCAAGTGTTGAAAACTCTTCTGCAATCTCTTCCTCAATAATATCAGGCGTATCCTCTAACCTCTGACTACTAAGAGATTCCGGCATACCCTCCTGACTGTAGTTACTAAGAGATTCCGGTATATCCTCCCGACCCTGACTACGGACAGTTTCATTGATTTCTCTTTCTAGTTCGTCAACAGAATTTCCAGGAAAACCCGTCGATATCTTCTTGTCATCAGAATCCGTATTTTCCGTATATATCTGGCTGTTCTCAGCTTCAGCTATATCTCCTATTCTCTGATTGCTATCAAACTCTGGAACGTCCGTTAGGGACTGGTCTTGTTCAAACATATCCTCATTTAATGAGACTTGTCCATCATCCTCTAATTGACTTACATCTATACCCGGTTGTTCATTATAATATTGTTCTACTGGAGAGTCTGTAAACACCTCGAATAATTCCTGCTCTTTGGGATTTTCAAGAGCTCCATGAATTAATTCCGACAAATCTTTGCTGTCATAAAAGCTCTCCTCCAGAGCTTCATCAGCTATGCTCTCTTGAATAATATCAGGCTCTATGACCTCTTGCAATAATTCTGCAGCGGAGATTGGAATTCTCACCTCAGCCTCAGAAACCGCTTCCTCGTTATTTCCATAATTATATATTAACTCTGAAAGATCCTGGCCAAATAATTCTTTATCACTGACATAATCCTCTGTCTCAAAATTACTTAGATCATCTTCCAGATCATATTTATCAAAATCCTCAATATCACTTAAATCCACGGAATATGCCGCATAGTCCTGCCAATCGTTATCTATCTGATCAGCAGATACGCTCTCAGAGCTATGTAACTTATCTATATCCCTTAATTGTTCCAAGTTGTCTTGAACTAGCTGCTGGTTATCTGAATCTTCATCTGATGAGTTTGCCTTACTTTTTTTCTTATAGACGTTCTCTAGTGATGGTGTAGTATTTTTGACTGAATTTAATAAACTGTCAAGATAAGATTCATTTAAAACCTTACTCTTCTTATCCTCACAGTTATCACAATATTCTACTCCATCTGGTATATTTGTTTTACATATCTTACATTTTGCCATCCATGCACCGTCCACTTTATTGTAAATAGAATTCTAACAAACTCCTGGTGTAAAAAACAAACGCTTATTACCCCACACTGATTTCGGAATTTAAATTAGCTATAATTTTTCTTAAGTCAATTATTTCAATTGTTCGGTTTTCTCTCTCAAAGACTCCAATAATTTCATTCTTTATATTGATAGAGATTTTTTTATTTAGCTCTTTTATTTCATCTTTACCCACACTATGTATTCCACTGACACTATCGACGTGAAATGCTATATTCATATTATTAATATTGGCAACAATATTCATATCATTGTTGTCGTCATTACTTTCTTTCACTCCAAAACATGCACCTAAGTTAACAATTGGAAGTACTACCTCTCGTGGTATGATAATACCTTCAATAAAAGGATGGGAATTTGGTACAGGCGTTGGTGCTTTGTCATAGGGAAGAATCTCCTTAATATCATTGATGTTTATTCCATATGGGTTCTTACCAACTTTAAATTCTAAAATCTCAACCTCAGACGCTCCGCCCAAAAATACATCCATCTCCATACAATTACCTCCATATAAGTATCTATTTTAGAATTACTCCACTTAAAACGACAAATAGTCCAAAAATTCATCTTACCTTATTATAGTGTTAAAGCTTTATTTTGTAAAGGTACAAAACCTCATTTCAAGTGATGTAACCCCCTATTTATGGTGGTATTAAGTACCTATAAATTTATATCGGATGAATTATGCTAATTATTTAGTCAATTTTTAAATTGATTTATAACATAATAATCCTCTCTCATAGTGAGTGGATATATCATTTATATATAGAAGTACCTGTTTACTTCTGGTTTACTTCAATCTTACTTCAGACTTACTTCAGGCTTATTTTATGCTGTTATTTGATTACTTTAGGCTTACATTATGCTATTATTTGACGCTTGTAAAATAACTCATAACTTAAGATCACATAAAATGATTCCTCTGTTGTAAGTCTTAACAACAAAAAACCCAGAATACTGCTATTCTGAGCTAATTAGTTCCTATTTAATTGACAAAATCACTACACACGGAATATTATACATTCCAAAGAATAATCTGTATCTTACGATACTTTTTACTCCACAGAATACTTCGTATTCCTTCGAAAACGATCATCCATGAATCCATCTGGATTCTTTACTGTAAAAACCTTTTAAGGTCAAGCCCTCGACCTATTAGTAACAGTCAG
>JAEWMZ010000266.1 GCA_023392995.1 Bacillota bacterium | reverse complement strand
CATCAACGCTGTGAAAGCAGCCGTTGCTGATGCTGACGTAAGCGTACAGGCTGGCTTATTAAAAGAGATCTCTGCATTACTTGTTGAGGCTCAGGCAGCGTTAAAGAGCTTACAGGCGGTTACTGCTCAGGCTAATGATATTGAAGAAGGTGAAGCGCAGTCCAAATTCTTTAAGACAGATGTTACTCCTGCAATGGCAGCACTCAGAGCTCCGATTGATGCTTTGGAAGTGCTTGTTGCGAAGGAAGTATGGCCAGTTCCTACCTATGGCGATTTATTATTCGAGGTGTAATATAGTTGTACTTTAACTTCTAGCAACATGAGCAATACTTGCTTATACTATGTATCAGCAGTTAATGTGTGTTAAGAATTTACAAGATTGTTTTTCGGAATTTTATATAGTTTCCCAAAGCCGCTCCTTGTGGGAGCGGCTTTTATGTTGCAAATTTTGCATTAAGTAAATTTTGTATTAAGCTAATATTCATTAATCTAAGAATTGTTTTTCATTAGTATGTGTTTGAAAACTCATTGTACCGTTCTGAATGCCCGCTCTGCGGTAGCCTGCATGGCAATTTTGGCGATGTAGAACATAGAATCACTACACAACAAAATCATACTTTGTCTACTGCAAGTGGCGTAATAAGCCCAGCAGAAGCAGTTTTCGGACACACTTCAGCGGAGCAGGAGAAAGATTTGTTATATATGAACTGGAAGTTAATGGTTTGTTCATAAAAATTATCTTGACATTTGTTACGGTTTACTATATATTTTGATTATCAAAATGTTTGTTATTCAAAACATATGCTTAGGAGAGAAGCACATGAATGAAAAGCTTGTACTGATTAATAAGATGTTAGTTGAAGTCTATGATGATGTTAATCGTATTGAAGAATATTCTATAAAAAAGGGTGAATTCAAGGATTTATCTATCACAGAGATACACACCATTGAAGCGGTTGGCTTATATGGAGCAAAAACAATGTCTGAAGTCGCTGCTGCACTTGAGATTACAATGGGGACTTTAACTACTGCGGTCGACAAGCTGATTAAGAAAGGCTATTTGGAACGCAGCCGAAGTAGTTCAGACCGAAGGATTGTGAATATTAATCTGACTTTAAGAGGAAAATTAGCATATCGTATTCATGAGAAGTTTCATTTGGATATGGTAAAAGCGATAATGATGGATTTTTCTCCGGAGGAAGAGGAAATACTTCTAAATGCACTAAGTAAACTGAATAAGCATTTGAAAGAGAAGTATCAGGAACCGGAGAAGCGAGTTTAAGGTATTCAGTGACTGATAAAAGGAAATGAGAGAAGTGTAGTATAGGAGGACTCCGAGATGAGATATGCAAGAATCATCGGCACCGGGAGATGCTTGCCGGAACGGATCATAACGAATCATGATTTGGCAGACATCGTTGAAACCAGTGATGAATGGATTACATCTAGGACAGGGATTAAGCAAAGAAGAATCTCTACTGGTGAAAACACTTCGGATTTAGCTTATAAAGCTGGTTTAAGGGCTTTGGAGAAAACAGAGATAGGAGCAGAGGCTCTGGATTTGATTATCTGTGCAACGATAACACCGGATTCTTTTATGCCATCCGTTGCATGCATCGTTCAAGACCGTCTGGGAGCAAAGAAGGCCGCAGCCTTTGACTTATCGGCTGCCTGCACCGGACTTGTGTATGGAATGGCGGTAGCTACATCCTTTATAGAAAGTGGAATGTTTCAAACTATATTAGTAATTGGTGCTGAGACCTTATCCAAAGCAATGGATTGGACTGACAGGGGTACCTGTGTGTTATTTGGAGATGGAGCAGGAGCAGTCGTGCTTCAGGCCTCGGAAGAAAAACCTGGAATCAGAGCAATGCATATGATAAGTGACGGAAGTAAACAAGATTATTTATCCTTGCCTGCTTTCCCGTTGGTGAATCCTTTTGTAGAGAGAAAGGATCAGAACCTTCCCCCGTATATCTCGATGAAGGGGCAGGAGGTATTCAAGTTTGCAGTTCGTACAATTAGTGATTTAATACAAAAGGTTCTTGTAAAGGCCAAGATGAAGGAAGCGGATATCAAATATGTGGTGGCGCATCAAGCGAATTACAGAATCATTGAGCAGGCCGCGAAATTCGCCGGGATTGCCTTAGATAAATTTTTTGTCAATCTGGATCTGTACGGGAATACTTCTGCGGCGACGATAGGAATTGCTCTTGATGAGATGAATGAAAAGAATCTGCTGGAGCCGGGGGATAAGATTATTCTTGTTGGCTTTGGTGGTGGAATGACCAGTGGTGCTATCCTGGTTGAGTGGAATTAGAGATGGATATTTTTTTATACCAATAGTTAAAATATTTTAATAATATTGAAGTATTTATGAAAACAAAGCAGATATGATTATGAGTAGTAATCATGAACAAAAGCCGAAGGGTAATTTCGGGAATCATAATATTAAAATTTTAGGAGGATTTAAAAATGGATTTTGGAAAAATTAAGGAAGTAGTAGCAGAACAATTAGGAGTAGATGTGACAGAGTTAACCTCTGAGACATCCTTAAAGGAAGATCTTAACGCAGATTCTTTGGATCTTTTTCAGATCATTATGTCATTAGAAGAGGAATTTGGAATTGAGATTCCCACAGAGGACACAGAAAGCATCAATACAATCGGTGATATCGAGAATTATCTATCAAAAAGAAACGAAGAAGCGTAAATGAGTGCAACGCTCCCGGAGCAAATGGAGGATAGGAGAATGAAGTCACGTATAGGTGAACTGTTAAATATAGAATACCCTATATTCCAAGGTGCCATGGCAAGAATTTCCGATGCTTCTCTGGCATCGGCTGTATCAGAAGCAGGCGGACTTGGAATCATCGCAGGGGGAACTGCACCGGTGGACTATGTCCGTGCTGAAGTAAGAAAAGCAAAAGCATCTACGAAGAAGCCCTTTGGGGTGAACATCATGCTTTTGAGTGAAAATGCAGATGAAATAGCTAAAATGGTTTGTGAAGAAGGTGTCAAGGTGGTTACTACCGGCGCCGGTGCACCGGGGAAATACATGGAGATGTGGAAGTCCCACGGTATTAAGGTAATACCGGTAGTTCCTTCGGTTGCAATTGCAAAGAGAATGGTGAGAAGCGGAGCAGATGCTGTAATTGCAGAGGGTACAGAGTCCGGCGGACATGTGGGAGAGCTTACCACTATGGTACTGGTTCCCCAGGTGGTGGATGCTGTGGATGTTCCGGTGATTGCTGCCGGTGGAATCGCAGATGGAAGAGGAATTGCTGCGGCTCTTATGCTAGGAGCAGATGCAATACAGGTAGGTACTCGTTTCTTAAGTGCCCATGAGTGTACCGTACATCAAAATTATAAACAAAAGGTTTTAAATGCTAAGGATATTGATACAGTAGTGACCGGTCGCCCGACAGGGCATCCGGTACGAGTACTGAAAAATAAGCTGAGCCGTCAGTTTGCCGAATTAGAAGCTAAGGCTGCATCTCTGGAAGAGTTAGAAGCGCTTGGAGTAGGCGCTCTCGCAAAAGCGGTTGTAGAGGGTGATACCGATTATGGCAGCATTATGGCGGGGCAGATCGCCGCTATCGTTAGGAAAGAACAAAGCTGTAAAGAAATTATCACAGAGATGTTTGCAGAGGCGGAGCAGCTGCTTACAAAATCCTGGAAGTAGATGGAGAAGACTATGAAGAAAACCGCATTTCTATTTGCAGGTCAGGGTTCCCAGTATATTGGAATGGGAAAAGAGCTCTATGATAATTTTGAGGCTTGCAGAAATATCTTTCATAAGGCGAATGAAAGCCTAAACATGGATATCACAAAACTAATGTTCGAAGGCACCAAGGAAGAACTGGATTTAACAGAAAATACCCAGCCTGCCATTGTTACCATGTCAGCAGCGGCATATCAGGCGATTTCTGAATATGGGATTAAGCCGTCCTTAGTTGCGGGCTTAAGCCTTGGAGAATACTCGGCGCTTACTGCCAGTGGTGTATTTAGCCTGTCACAGGTAGTGCCCTTGGTTAGAAAAAGAGGCCGATTTATGCAGGAGGCTGTTCCTGCCGGGATTGGCAAGATGTGCGCTATACTAAATCTTTCAGAGGATAAAGTGAGAGAGGCTTGTGAGGAAGCTAAGGCATACGGAATTGTAGAACCGGCGAACTTCAACTGTCCTGGTCAGATTGTCATTGGCGGTGAAATAAAGTCGGTGGATGAGGCTGCAAGACTGGCGAAGGAAAAAGGAGCCCTAAAGACTCTTGATTTAGCGGTCAGTGCTCCCTTCCATACTTCTATGCTAAAACCGGCGGCCGAACGTCTTCGTACGGAGCTTGAGTCAATTACAATTGCTGACCAGCAGATACCGGTTATCAGTAATGTGAATGCTGAATTTATAGACAGTACAGGAAAGATCAAGGAGCTTTTATACCAACAGGTGATGAGCAGTGTACTATGGGAACAAAGCATTCGAAATATGATAGCGGCTGGAGTTGCGAACTTTGTTGAGATTGGGCCTGGTAAGACTCTGTCCGGCTTTGTAAGAAAAGTTGACCGTAGTCTTAAGGTATATAACGTAGAAAATATGGCTTCACTGGAGGCGACAGTAAATTCCTTGAAGGCAGAGGAAGAGTGACATAGAAAAGCAAGGTTTAAATCCGGCACTCTTTGGCTTATAGCCGGAGAACGGTATTGAAAGGAAATAAAATATGCTGAATGGAAAAGTAGCAGTGATTACCGGGGCTGGAAGAGGAATTGGCAGAGCGATTGCACTGCAATTTGCTCAGCAGGGTGCCCAGGTAGTGATTAATTACCGTAATAGTGTCTCGCAAGTAGAGGAGCTCTTGAACCAGGTGAAAGAGGCAGGCGGTCAGGCAATTGCGGTACAGGCGGATATCAGTAAAGAGGAAGAAGCAAAAAAGCTGATGGATGAGGCCGTGAAGCAATTTGGCAGACTGGATGTATTGGTGAATAATGCAGGTATCACCAAGGATAATCTGATGATGAGAATGACGGAAGAGGAATTTGAGGGTGTCATCGACACAAACCTGAAAGGTACCTTCTTTTGTATGAAATATGCCTCGGCTATCATGCTGAAGAAAAGAAGTGGCAAGATAGTAAATATATCTTCCGTTGTTGGCTTGACAGGAAATGCAGGACAGATTAATTATTCTGCATCGAAAGCCGGAGTAATTGGTATGGCAAAATCAGCTGCAAGAGAATTGGCCTCCAGAGGCATTACGGTGAATGCTGTAGCGCCCGGTTTTATTGATACGGATATGACAGAGACCTTACCGGAGAAGCTAAAGGAAGCAACGATAGCTGCGATTCCATTAAAACGATATGGGAAAGCGGAAGAGGTTGCGAATGCGGTCAGCTTCTTAGCCTCAGATGCAGCAAATTATATCACTGGCCAGGTGATTCAGGTGGATGGCGGCATGGTAATGTAAGGCAGTTATTGGGAAAATAACATGATTTATATATCCGAATTAAGAGATCCTATGGTCGAATAATCGTGAAACCCCTTTAAGTAATGGAGGTAAAATACTATGGCAAGAAAAGTAGTTGTAACAGGAATGGGTGCAATTACCCCCATCGGTAATAATGTAAAAGATTTTTTTGATAATGTAATGGCAGGAACCTGCGGTATAGACTTTATCAATAATTTTAATACGGAGTCCTATAGTGCGAGATTAGCTGCACAGGTGAAGAATTTTGATCCGAAGGATTATATGGATTTTAAAGAAGCAAGAAGAATGGATCGCTTTTCTCAGCTTGCAGTTGCAGCTGCAAAAGAGGCAGTCGCAGATTCCGGGCTTGATCTGAATGGCATCGACATGGAGCGTGCCGGTGTTATCGTGGGTTCCGGCATTGGTGCTATTGATGATATTGAGAAAGAAACCAATACCTTAAGGGATAAGGGACCTAAGCGCGTTAGTCCTTTGTTCATACCAATGACAATCACCAATATGGCAGCAGGAAATATTGCGATCCAGTTTGGTTTTAAAGGGATCTGTACCAATGTTGTAACAGCTTGTGCCACAGGTACCAACTGTATCGGAGAAGCCTTCCGAAGCATTAAGCATGGTTACAATGATGTTATATTGGCAGGCGGTACGGAAGGTTCTATTACCCCCCTTGCGGTAGCTGGTTTTCAGTCCCTGACAGCTTTATCAACCAGTCAGGATCCTCTAAGAGCTTCCATTCCCTTTGATAAGGAGCGTGATGGCTTCGTTATGGGAGAAGGAGCAGGAATACTGGTGCTGGAGGAATACGAGCATGCCAAAGCCAGAGGTGCTAAAATATATGCGGAGGTGGTTGGCTACGGTACGACTTGTGACGCATATCATATTACCGCGCCTGCTCCAGATGGTGAGGGCGGTGCAAGAGCAATGAAGCTGGCAATGGAGGAAGCAGGAGTCACTCCAAAAGAAATCTCCTATATCAATGCCCACGGAACCAGTACACCAACCAATGACCGTGTGGAGACCATTGCAATCAAGCTCGCGCTGGGTGAAGAAGCGTATCACACACCGGTTAGTTCGACAAAATCAATGATTGGACATTTGCTCGGAGCTGCCGGAGCTGTAGAGGCGATTATCTGTGTGAAAGCAATGGAGAATAGTTTTATTCCTGCTACCATAGGGCTAAAGGTAGCGGATGAAGAATGCGATTTGGATTATGTGCCAGGGGAAGGAAGAACAGCGAAGCTTAATTTTACCATGTCTAACTCCCTGGGCTTTGGAGGACATAATGCTACTCTGGTTTTTAAAAGTGCTGAATAAGCAAATATAACAGGCTTTCCGTATGCCCGCCAGGGAAAGCCAGGATTCTGTGAAAAAAGAACATCGAATATATCAGCCGGTAAAGCCGGAGCATTTAAGAATAGACTTCACAATCTCATGGGATGGAGGTAATTATGGATTACAAAGAAATTGTTAACCTGATGAAGGAAATGAATAAAACGAATTTAACAAAGCTTGAAATAGAGGAGAATGGGGTTAAGATCTGCCTGGAAAAGGAAGCGGCTATTGTGAGTGCTGCTCCGTCGGTAATCGCAAACCCTGCGGCTATGCCCGGATATGCACCTGCTGCTGTAATACAGTCTCAGGCTGTAGCTCAGACAGCAGTGGTAACGCCAGTTTCCAATGAAGGTTCCGGTAAAGAGCAGGAAGAAGCAGGAACAAAGAAACTAACATCTCCTATGGTTGGTACCTTCTACACAGCGGCTTCTCCGGATAAACCTCCCTTTGTTAAGATTGGAGATAAGGTAAAGAAGGGGCAAACCATCTGTATTATTGAAGCCATGAAGCTTATGAATGAAATTGAAAGTGAACATGACGGAGAGATTGTTAAAATATTAATAAATAATGAAGAAATGGTTGAGTTTG
>JAEWMZ010000252.1 GCA_023392995.1 Bacillota bacterium | reverse complement strand
CCATCAAAGTCAATTGTTAACGTACGATCCTCCAGATCAATCGCGGTAACACTTCCGATATCTCCATTAAAAACCTCTTTATCATAATTATTCCTGATCTGCATCACCTTATCTCCTGCCCGGAAGATGGAGCCACTTCGACGAAGTCCTTCTCCCGTAGGGTTCAAAGCCTCCTGCAATGCAAGGTTTAAATTAGTTGCACCTACAACTCCTCGTTGCATGGGTGTTAAGACCTGTATCATGGAGGAAGGCGTCTTATAGTAGTTCGGAAGCTTGTTCTTCACAAGCTTCACGATCTCCTCCACCGCACCTTCGGCCTCTTCCTGAGTGACAAAGAAAAAGTCGGTATCCTTTCCATTGGAGGTGTCCGGCATTTTACCCTGATTAATTTTATGTGCATTCATAATGATTCGGCTAGTCTGCGCCTGCCTGAAGATTCTGGTAAGACGAATGACTGGAAATCGATCTGATTCAATGATATCTCTTAAGACATTGCCTGCACCAACCGAGGGAAGCTGGTCAATATCTCCCACCAAAATCACCCTCATTCCCTGCGGGATTGCCTTTAACAGAGAATTCATCAAGATGATGTCGATCATGGAGCATTCATCCACAATCAGTACATCACCTTCCAAAGGATTTTCCTCGTCTCTCTGATACCCCTCCGGTGGCTTACATTCCAATAGGCGGTGAATGGTCTTTGCCTCTAATCCGGTGGCTTCCGTCATGCGCTTTGCAGCTCGCCCCGTAGGTGCTGATAATAGTATCTTCAGACCGTAAGCACGGTAAGCCGCTATAATTCCCTGGGTTGTGGTCGTCTTACCCGTTCCGGGACCACCCGTCAGCACCATTACCTTCGCCATGGCTGCCTGTCGGATCGCATCCCTCTGCACCTCATCGTATATCATATTTACGGTGGCTTCTATTTTCTCCACATCCACGGATAATTCATCGTTACCGGTTTCTCTACGTGCATTTGAAAGGCGTGTCCAGAGCTTATCCCCTGCCGGCTGGGCTGCCAGTCTTAATAGCTTATTTGCCACTCCTGTTTCCGCATAATAGAAGGGTGTCAGGTAAATTGCTTCTCCCTCCTCGATCAGATCCTTCTCCTTTAGCATCTGCTCCATCGAGGCTACGATACATTCCTGCTCCGCCTCCAACAGCAAGGCAGCCTTTTCCATCAGTTGCACCCTGAGTGCATAGGTATGGCCTTCTTCAGCCAATTCACCAAGCGTATACATAATGCCGCTGCGCAAGCGTACATGAGTTTCTTTTCCAAAGCCGAGCTTCTGGGCAATGCTATCTGCCGTCTTAAAGCCGATCCCCCAGATATCATCTGCAAGGCGGAAGGGATTTTCCTTTACCTTCTCTATGCTTTCATTACCATATGCTTTATAGATCTTGGCTGCAAAGGAGGTGCTTACGCCATGGTCCTGTAGAAAGAGCATGATATTCTTTACTTCCTTTTGACGTTCCCAGCTCTCCTTAATCATCCCGACTCGTTTACTTCCAATGCCCTCTACTTGAATCAGCGCATCAGGATTATCTTCGATGATTGTCAGGGTATCCATACCAAATTTTTGGACGATTCTTTGTGCGAATTTTGGTCCTACTCCTTTGATCAGCCCGCTTCCAAGATATTTCTCTATTCCATAAATGCTGGCCGGCATGGTTTCTTCCCATTTTTGCGCCATAAACTGCCTGCCATATTTGGTATCAATCTTCCAGTCTCCATCGATCAGAAGAACAGAGCCAACATTGGCATCCAGAAGACTTCCGACTACAGTGACCAGATCATCATATCCTTTTACATTTACCTTAAGAATCGTATAACCATTTTCCGGATTCTGATATGTAATTCGTTCTACGATACATCGTATTTTGATCATCCGGATCACCACCTTTACTATGTTATCTGAATAACGTTGTATTTGATTGCTGTACTCATTCGCACTAGATTCCTCAACAATGACAGCAATTACTTTCTTTTCTCATGTTTTATCTCGTCCAGCTTTCCTGAATGCCCGAGCTATCTTGAGACTATCCGTTTCCTCATATATTACTTCATCTTGACTACTGGTACTCTTGATTCAATGTCCAAGAAAATCCTATCCTTAAATCAAAAAAATATATTACATAGTTCTACTTTCCTTCTTTTTCTTTTCTTTTTCTTTTCTTTTTCTTATCTTTTTATTATACCACCCTATTATCCAAAAAAACTATTACTTTTCTTCTTTCAAATCTATAAAAACAATTAGTTTTGTTAAGTAAATGAAACAGGACATCCTTCCAAAATTTCTTTCAGAAAAATGTCCCAATGGTACAAAGTTATTAATTATTCTTTGAATACGCATACATATTATCGCGTACTATGCTATACTATATGCTTTATTTTTTCTATACTTTTGCTGTCCTCTGTACTAACAAGGTGTCACAAACCATTGATTTTACTAGGCTTATTTATCCTGCCAGTATTCCTGCTGCTACTGTTCCTCTCATCTTCACTTATTAATATTTTAAATATTCTTTTCCACAGAATGGATCAATCGGGCTTACTCCTTTGAATTCGGATTTACCAATTAATTTATCCATACATGCCTGAATTACATAGTCATTGTTAGAATAGCAGTTAATATATGTCTGAATCTGTGGAGCATCCACTAATGCATATGGATTTGCCATACTTACGTATACTACTGGCAGTTCTGCTGTAAACCATGGACAGTTGTTGCCATTTCCCCAGAAGGTATACCATTGATAACGGTTGGTAATCTGGTTAGATGCATTCTCCATATTTCCAATGTAAAGAACCATATCATAGCTTGCATATAGATTATGCACATCAAATTTCGCTGTCTCAAAGTTTTCTCTCTCATAGATAGATACAATAAATCCTGCATCTTCCAGGTATTTCTTCCAGGATACTGTTACTCTCTCTGAAGAAGGGTAATCACCTAATACCTCTAATAATACTCTCTTGGTTTTCTCAGGTGAGATTGGCAATGCATTTTCATTATTCTTTACCAAGGTAATCGCTTTATCTGCACATTCTTTCGCCCATTCAATATGTTTCTCAGTTTTTATAACAGACAAAGCCTCTTTTCCAGGAACAATATCTTCCTTCTTAGGAATATGCAATCCAAGAGCTGCTTTTGTAGCCAGAATTCTTGTAATTGCCTCATCTAATCTTTGTTCAGAAAGGATTCCGTTCTTATATCCGTCTAGCATATAGTGATAATCTTCATCTAGATCCTTATTAAATAAAAACATATCGCAACCTGCTTCAATGGAGTAAGGAACTGCTACTTCACGTTTCATTGCCACAGTAAAACCAACCATACAAGTAGAATCTGTTGTTATTAATCCATTGAAACCAAGTTTTTCGCGAAGAAGATCTTGTAATAGCTCTGGACTTAATGTCGCAGGAATTAATTTTTCCGGAAAGTCAGCATTAAAATGTTTCTGATATGCCGGCTGTGCAATATGGCCAACCATTGTAGTTAACGCACCATCATCAATTAGTCCCTGATATATCTTGCCATAAGTCTCATCCCATTCTTCACAGGATAAATCGTTGACACTTATAAGGATATGCTGGTCCACCTCATCACATCCGTCTCCAGGGAAGTGTTTAATAGAAACAGCGTGATTTTCTTCATCTGCCGCCTTTTTATAGGCAAGACCACATTTTAATACCATTTCCGGGTCTGCTCCATAAGTACGAACGTTAGTAATTGGATTTCTCCAGTTACGATCAATATCTACAACTGGTGCAAAAGCCCAATTACAACCTACTGCTTTTCCTTCTGAACAAGAGATTTTACCAAGACGATATGCCTGTTCAGGATCACCTGTAGCAGCTGCCTGCATTTGTTTACCAAAGGAAGTTCCATCTGATACAATGCCATCTCCACCTGCTTCTAAGTTTGCTGCGATAAGTAAAGGAATACGACTATGTTCTTGCAACCAGCGATGACAGGCCTGCATATCTTCGGATTCTCCTGGTCGATATAAAATTCCACCAATATGATGGTCAAGCATTACATGTTGTAAATATCCTGGATCTGCTGAATAACCAATCGGAACAAATAGCTGCCCAATTCTCTCCTCCAATGTCATGCTTTGTTTTGTGTCTTCTACCCATTTTACAGCTTCATCGCTTAGATAAAATGGCTTTGCTTTAATATTTATCACGCTTATACTTCCTTTCTAGTTTGTTAAGATTAGGCAATTGCGAAACGATTTAGTTAATGAAATTTATCATATCTACATGTTTCAGAGCTTTGGTTGGCCCGAAGTTTTTCACCATATCCTTAACTTCAATTAGTAATTCTTTTTCCTTGAATACCTACGGATTATCTTACTGATTGATCTTTCTCTTGTCTCAACCCATTCGATAATTATAGTATTTCGCATATTCAAAAACAAGGTCACTCCTTTCGATTTTATAGTACATTTTTTCAGAATTACAAGTAAATATTCGTTTTACATAGCATTTCATAAATATCACATTAAAAAATGTACGTTTTGTATTCCCTTTTTCATTATAATCTAATACAATTTAATTAATTATTGTTCGATATTATAGGTTTTAAATCGTATGACCATTAGATACAAGGAGGATACACAATTGTTAAATGATCAACATGAAATCATAGACTTCGAATCTCATATCCCACTTAAAGTATTTATTCATAAGCTTGGAACTGTACCAAAGCACTGGCATACTAGTGTTGAATTATTAATGGTGTTGGAAGGATCGATTGTAATCACAATAAATGGGGTAA
>JAEWMZ010000250.1 GCA_023392995.1 Bacillota bacterium | reverse complement strand
ATTTGCTTGAAAATAAAATAAAGGACGGAGCTGGTTTGCTCAATCCTTTAAATTACTATCTAAGATAAGTTGGAATATAAGTTGTAGAGCCGTATACGAGACCCGTACGTACGGTTCAATGAGAGGGGGATAATTCGTAGCAATTATTTCTCTACTCTATTAGTCTCTTTCTAATTTGGATCGGAGCACCAGTCCCTCAAAAGAGAATCACCTTTATAAGAGCTGTTTTTACCATTTGATTTATGTAAATAAATGTCCTCATCCGGATAATAGCAAGTATCTTCTTTCTCATTTGTTCCTATATCAAGGATCAGTAGGGGTTCTATACCTGAATTATAGAATGTGTGACAAATATTAATACCAGCAGGCTTTGATAAAAAATCTCCGGATTTAACGGCTATTTCCTCGTTGTTCAAGCGTAGAGTTCCATTTCCTGAAATGATATAGAAAAATTCTTCCTGCTGTGAATGGCTGTGATATTTTGTACTAAAGCCTTTTGATGGAACACTGTCTAAATTGATATAAATTTTTTGACTGGCTACTGATTTTCCTAATTCCTTCGTAATAAGTCCTATTTTATCTTTCCATATGAATTCATCAGAAATTTGATTAATACTACCTATTCTATTCATATACACTCCTTATTGCTTTTTTAATAAGTATAACATATTTTATATTCCTTTTTATTATCATTTAAAGTATTATTTGATATTCAAAGACACTTGCTGATGCGATATTGATCTAATTCAGTCAAAAATATAATTAAGTATATATATTCTTATAATTTACGTCTTTGGAAGTACACGAATTCATTGCCATTCCTGCGATGATAAGCTATAATGAAACTGTTGCAAATAAGCCCATACCATAAGAGGAAGTTATATGAATATCGATTTAGAATATTATAAAATTTTTTATTATGTTGCCAAGGCAGGAAGCTTTACTGGAGCTGGGGAAGAACTCTGTATCTCACAACCGGCAGTAAGTCAGGCCGTTAAACTGTTGGAGACCAATCTGGGAAGTAAATTATTTGTACGTATTCCAAAGGGAGTGAAGCTGACCCCGGAAGGAGAGGTCCTTTATAGTTATGTAAAAAGGGGCTATGAGTACCTCATGATGGGAGAAGAAAAGTTTCAAAAAATGCTGGATCTTGAAAATGGAGAGATACGAATCGGAGCAAGTGATATGACACTTCAATTTTATCTTCTGCCCTATCTGGAGCGTTTTCATGAGAAATTTCCTAAAATTAAAGTTATTGTAAGCAATGCTCCCACACCGGAAACCTTAGACTATCTTTACAGTGGAAAGATTGATTTTGGAATTGTAAGTGAACCCTTTGATGCAAAGACGGATATCACGAGTACACCGGTAAAGGAGATTCAGGATATTTTTGTTGCAGGAAGCAGGTTTGAATACCTGAGAGGAAAGAAATTAAGCTATAAGAAATTGGAAGAACTGCCAATTGTATGTCTGGAGAAGAACACCAGCACCCGCAGGTATATTGATACCTTTTTAAAAGAGAATGAAGTGGTTTTAAGTCCTGAATTTGAACTTGCCATGAGCGATATTATTGTAAAATTCGTGGGGAGAAACCTTGGGATCGGTTGTGTTGTAAGTGAGTTTGCCCAGGATGCAATCGCTGAGGGGACACTATTTGAATTGAAGTTTGATAAGAAAATTCCTAAGAGAAATTTCTGCATCATTATAGGGAATAATAATCCGATTTCAAAGGCAGCAAAAGAATTGCTGAGCATGATGGAGGTTGACAGCACAGCACTTCAAGGGATGTTACCAAAAGAGGAATCTAAGAATAAAAGTAATCTTGTCAGCAAGAGTGATTAGGTAATTTCAAAACAATAATTGTATACACAGCAGATACTATTTCTTCGCTATAACGCTTCCTTCGGGCTTAGCTTCCGCTTCGAAACAGTATCTGCTGTGTATACAATAGCTTCAGTTAATGAGTTTCGCAAATACCTAAGCAAGAGTGATAAGAAGGAGAAAAAGGAGTCCATATGAAGAACATTAGAATAAAATATATCAGTGACCAAATCGAGAAGTTACAATACATTGAAAATAAATCTGACTGGATTGATCTACGCGCAGCGGAAAAGGTTATTATGAAAGCCGGAGAATTCAAGTTAATTCCTTTAGGCATTGCGCTGGAATTACCTGCCGGTTATGAAGCCCATGTAGTGCCAAGAAGCAGTACCTTTAAGAACTTTGGTATTCTTCAGACCAATTCCATGGGGATTATTGATGAAACCTACTGTGGTGATAAGGATCAATGGTTTTTTCCGGCTTTGGCGATGAGAGATACCGAGATTAATGTAAATGACCGGATCTGTCAGTTTAGAATAATGGAGCATCAGCCGAAACTGGATTTTATTGAAGTGGATCATTTGGGAAATGCAGATCGCGGCGGGCATGGCAGTACAGGAAAAAATTAAGTGCTGCATGGAGTAGAAGCAGAGTAGTAGTACGGGGCAATATGCTAGTGCAGGGGGAAGCAGGATATCCCCCCGTAACTGCAAGTTGCTTTACGATTGATATTGGCCTGATAGACAGGCGCGTGGAGGTTTTATGGCAGGTGTAATTACTCACATGGTTATTGCAAAGGAGATCTTAAATTTGCTTCCGGAAGGAACCGTCGGTGATCTGGATTTGTTTTATCTGGGAACTCTGGTTCCGGATGCAGTTCATGCTAGAATGGGATATGTGAGAGCACATAAAAAGCATTCGCATTTTCGTGATGATATTCCGGATACGGATTTTGAACTGCCAGAAAACTATGCCCTGTACCTGGAACGGCTGGAAGCGTTTATCCGCTGCAACCGAAATAGAGAAGATGGATTGCTGGACTTTTACCGTGGCTATGTCATTCATATTTTAACAGACGAATTATTCGTGTTATCTATTAGAAAAGAGTTCTGCCTACAAATGGAGGAACTAGGGATAGGACAAGAGGACAAACGCTTTTTTGATGCTATCGTCGCAGACCAGAACCGTAATGATTTGTTATTGGTGGATCGTTATGAAGGGATGGAGGAACTGAAGAAGCATATGGAGAGGGCAGTAATTCATCCGGTAGAGGGATATACCAGTGAACAGGAGTTAAGGGACAGCAGAGCATGGCTCATTGACTATCATTTTGTCAAACAGCAGGAGCGGCTACAGCCAATTTATATAACCTACGATAGAACCTTGGAGTTTATTCATTCTGCAGCGGAGAGGATTGCTAAGCGGATGTTTGGAGAAGAAGGACCGCTCAGGATGTAATCGGAATTATAATTATGATCAATATAGATCGCTCTAGATTTATATTGATCATAATTTTTTTGACTTTAAATATGAAGAATAGAACCAAAGGTACTAATAATATGTAATACTATCTCAAGAAAAATTCTCATATAATATAGTAACATAGTGTGAAATGCAGGCGTTTCACATCCGGAACCCCGCGACCGAAAGGTCGAATGTCCGTTAGGGAGCAAAATAAAACATCTCTCCTCAAAAAAAAGATAATAGTGAACACCCTAATAATTCTTAAACATACTTTTCATTTTACTTGACAAAAAAAGTATGTTCATTTATTATTAAAAAAAGGAAATGGAAAATAATGTAAAACTATAAAGTTAGGGCAACCTATTCGAAAGAATAAGGGCGCAAAGCTAGGAGTCTAAAGCTTTTTAATCAAAGTCATGGCAGTCCGGTCGCAAATGTTATCATTTACGACTGGATTTTTTTATTTACTATGAAACCCCTCAGAATAGTGTGTAGAGAAAACGTAAAAAAGGGCAGACTTCCCCCTGATAAACTTTAATGGTAAAAATTTAAATTAAGCAGGGAGATCATTCATGGCTACAG
>JAEWMZ010000230.1 GCA_023392995.1 Bacillota bacterium | reverse complement strand
TATTCCTTCTCCTGCTGCTTCAAGGAGTGATGCCTTTTAATCCGGAGAAGCTGAAGGCGGTCAGCTGGGATTTGGCCTTTAATACGGCGGTTAGCTTTGTCACCAACACAAACTGGCAGGCATATTCCGGAGAGAGCACCTTATCTTATTTTACCCAGGCAATTGGACTGACGGTACAGAATTTTATTTCTGCCGGAGTGGGCATTGCTGTACTATTTGCCTTAATCAGAGGCTTTACAGCAAAGAATAAGAAAACCATTGGATGCTTTTGGCATGATTTAGTCAGGGCGATTTTATATATTCTGCTTCCACTGTCAATGATTTTAGCGGTTCTGTTAATATCCCAGGGAGTTGTCCAAACCTTTTCCGGTTACACGGAGATTCGTACTCTAGAAGACGGAGCCTCCCAGTTCCTCCCCTTGGGACCGGCAGCAAGTCAGATCGCGATTAAGCAGCTGGGAACCAACGGTGGCGGCTTCTTTGGGATGAACTCGGCTTATCCTTTTGAGAATCCAACAGCCTTTTCCAATGTGTTGGAGCTGCTGGCGATCTTACTGCTTCCGACTGCATTATGTGTATCCTTTGGCAGGGCTGTCAGGGATTCAAGACAGGGAAGAACCATATTAATGGTAATGATGATTTTATTTGCTGCTGCACTAACGGTTGTAACGATCTGTGAGAAATATGGAGCTATCACCTTTGAAGGAATAAGTAATGCAGGAAATATGGAAGGAAAAGAGACGGTGCACGGCATCGGAGGTTCTGCACTATGGGCAGCGGCTACAACGGCTGCCTCCAATGGCTCGGTGAATTCCATGCATGACAGCTTTACACCCCTTGGAGGAATGGTCCTCTTATTCCTTATGCAGCTTGGAGAAATCGTCTTCGGAGGAGTTGGCAGCGGATTATATGGAATGTTAGCCTTTGTGCTGCTCACTGTTTTTATAGCAGGTCTTATGGTTGGACGGACACCGGAATACCTGGGTAAAAAGATAGAGCCCTTTGATATGAAGATGGTCTGCTTAATCATTCTGGCACCGCCCCTGTTGACGCTTCTTGGAACTGCAGCAGCGGTTCTGAATCCCCAGGTGTACTCCTGGCTGACCAACAGGGGAGCACATGGATTCTCAGAAGTGCTCTATGCCTTCACCTCCATGGCGAATAATAATGGAAGTTCCTTTGGGGGATATCAGGCGAATACGATGTTTACCAATGTGCTAGGCGGAATCATCATGCTGATTGTTCGTTTCCTGCCAATGGTGGCTACGATTGGTCTTGCAGGGAATCTGGCAGATAAAAAAACAGTGACCGCCTCGGAGGGAACACTCTCTACAACGAATACCATGTTCGTTGGATTACTAATCTCGATTATATTGATTGTTGGTGCACTTAGTTTTCTTCCCGCTTTAGCCCTAGGGCCTATTGCGGATTATTTTACAACTATGAAATAGGGTGATGCTATGAATAAAAAAATGGATCATAAAATATGGGCAGATGCAATAAGTCAGTCCTTTGCAAAGCTTTCACCGGCGGTACAGCTTAAAAATCCGGTGATGCTGGTAGTTTATATTGGCGCGATTATGACAACAATGCTGTATTTAATTAGTTTCTTAGGTATCCGGGATGAAAATGCCTGGTATACCTTAGCAATCGCACTGATTCTCTGGTTTACCGTACTATTTGCCAACTTTGCCGAGTCAATTGCGGAGGGGAGAGGAAGAGCACAGGCGGATTCCCTTCGCAGTGCCAGAAAGGATGTTAAGGCAAAGAAGCTAAAAAGCAAGGAGCATCCTGAGGATTTTACGGAGGTCATATCAAATAGTTTAAAACGAGGAGATATCTTCTATGTGTCTGCTGGGGAGCAGATTCCCATGGACGGAGAGGTGATCGAAGGTGTGGCTTCGGTAGATGAAAGTGCCATCACGGGAGAGTCGGCTCCGGTAATTCGGGAGTCCGGGGGCGATCGTAGTGCAGTGACAGGCGGTACGACTGTGATCTCCGACTGGCTGGTGGTAAGGGTTACGGCAGAGGCCGGAGAAAGCTTTTTAGATAAGATGATAGCTATGGTTGAGGGCGCCTCCAGGAAAAAGACTCCCAATGAGATTGCACTGCAAATTCTTTTGGTAACGCTGACGATCATCTTTTTAGTGGTCACCGCAACCTTATTACCCTTTACTGACTTTTCCAGCAAGCTTGCTGGGAATGGTTCAGCAATCTCACTTACGAATATCATAGCACTACTTATTTGTCTGGCACCCACTACCATCGGGGCTCTTCTCTCCTCCATCGGAATAGCAGGGATGAGCCGTTTAAATCAGGCAAATGTTCTTGCCATGAGCGGTCGTGCAATTGAAGCAGCAGGAGACGTAGATGTACTGCTGCTGGATAAGACAGGAACCATCACCCTTGGAAATCGGCAGGCCAGCGAGTTTATTCCGGTAAAGGGTGTAAAGGAGCAGGAGCTTGCCGACGCAGCGCAGCTTGCTTCGATTGCAGACGAGACAGCAGAGGGGCGAAGTATCGTAGTATTAGCGAAAGAACGGTTTGGCATCAGAGCCAGGGAACTGACAAAGCTGGGTGCTACCTTTATTGAATTCTCAGCGAAGACCAGAATCAGCGGAATCGATTATCAGGGAAAAGAGATAAGAAAGGGGGCTGCGGATGCAATACAAAACTATGTGCTCCAAAGGAACGGCAGCTACCCGGAGGAATGCAGTCATATCGTGAAAGAAGTTGCAGGAAAAGGCGGTACACCCTTGGTGGTAGCAGCGGACGGTAAGGTTCTGGGGGTTATTTATCTTAAGGACATTGTTAAAAATGGAGTAAAGGAACGGTTTGAGGATTTGCGCAGGATGGGGATTAAGACCATAATGATCACCGGGGATAATCCAATGACAGCAGCTGCTATCGCTGCCGAAGCAGGGGTAGATGACTTTCTGGCAGAGGCAACCCCGGAGGCAAAGCTGAAGCTGATTCGTGATTATCAGACAAAAGGACATATGGTGGCAATGACCGGTGATGGAACCAATGATGCACCCGCACTTGCTCAGGCGGACGTGGCAGTGGCAATGAATTCAGGAACACAGGCGGCGAAGGAGGCGGGCAATATGGTGGATTTGGACTCCAGCCCCACAAAGCTCATTGACATCGTGCGGATTGGGAAGCAGCTTTTGATGACCAGAGGAGCCTTGACAACCTTTAGCGTAGCGAACGACGTAGCAAAGTATTTTGCCATTATTCCCGTTTTGTTCTTTGGCATCTATCCCCAGATGGCAGTACTTAATTTTATGGGGTTAACCAGTACCAGAAGCGCTATCTTGTCAGCAATCATTTATAATGCACTCATCATTGTAGCTTTGATCCCCCTTGCTTTAAAAGGTGTGAAGTACCGCGAGCTGCCGGCAAATCAATTGCTGTCCCGTAATCTGATGATTTATGGGCTTGGAGGCATTGTGGCGCCGTTTCTCGCTATAAAGCTGATTGATATTAGTTTGACCCTGTGCGGTCTTGTATGAGGTAGGAATATGAAGAATATAATAAAGGAAGTAAGGCCAGCCATTGTTTGCATACTGATATTTACAGTTGTGTGCGGTTTATTGTATACTGGGATCATAACAGGGATCGGACAATTCCTGTTTCCAGACAAGGCAAACGGCAGTATAATTACTGTGACACTAAGTGATGGAACTAAGCAGAAGGCTGGTTCTGAGCTAATCGCGCAGGAGTTTATGAAGCCTGAGTATCTGATCGGGCGGCCAATGGGAACCTCGAATCTGTCTCCCACCAGTGATGAATTAAGAAAGCTGGCAGAGGAGAGAATGAAGTGGTGGAAGGAGTTTGATCCGGGTAATAAAAAGGAGATTCCGGCGGATTTAATCTATGGCTCCGGCAGCGGAGCAGATCCGAATATCTCGCCGGAGGCAGCGCAGTATCAGGTTTCCCGGATTGCCTTGGCTAGAGGATTGGACGAGAAGATAGTGGAAGAGATTATTCGAAGCTATACCACAAAACGGTACTTGGGAATCTTCGGTGAACCATCGGTGAATGTCTTAAAGGTGAATCTTGCACTGGATGGCAAATATAAATAAAGGTTTAGGTAATTGCGAAACTCAGAAACTTAAGCTATTGTATACCAACATATACTGTTTCGAAGTGGAAGCTAAGCCAGAAGGAAGCGTTGGAGCGAAGGAATAGTATATGTTGTGCATACAATTACAAAAACTATATTGTTTCGCAATTGTCTGAAATAAAGGTTTATAGAAAGGAGAGGTGGAGATGGATACGCTCGGTGATCATCGGCCTGACCCCGATGTGCTGTTAAAAAGTATTTCCGAAGAAGCAGAGCAAAGAGGCAAGCTTAAGATATTCTTAGGTTATGCCGCAGGAGTGGGGAAGACCTATGCTATGTTAGATGAAGCCCAGGAGCAGTATAAAAAGGGTGTAGATGTGGTAGCAGGATATGTTGAGCCTCATACCCGCCCTGAGACACTGCTCCAATTAGAAGGGCTGCCCTCCATTCCACCTCTGGAACTATACTATAAAGGAATTCAGCTGAAGGAATTTGATCTGGAGTCTGCTTTAAAGCGGCATCCCGACACTATATTGGTGGATGAGCTGGCTCATACCAATGGGGGAGGAGTGCGTAATAGAAAGAGATATCAGGATATTGAGGAGCTTTTGAATGCTGGAATCAATGTATATACAACAGTAAATGTTCAACATATCGAAAGTCTGAACGACGTGGTGGAAAGCATAACAAAAATATCGGTAAAGGAAACAATACCGGATTATGTCTTTGACCAGGCGGATCTGGTTCGTTTGATTGATATTGCTCCGGAGGAGCTGCTCCGCAGATTCGAAGAGGGAAAGGTTTACCGGGCAGATCAGGCTGCTACCGCCATGCAGAACTTTTTTTCCAAGGAAAATTTAAGGCTGCTCAGAGAGATTGCACTGCGTAAGGTGACAGAACGAATCGGCAACGAGAACCTGAATGAATACAGTCATACAGAAAAGACGGTTAGTCAGCGTTTTATGGTATGTATGAGTCCCTCGCCTTCCTCTGCGAAATGTATCCGGTGGACTGCAAGAACAGCAGAAGCCTTTCATGCACCCTGGACTGTACTTTATGTAGAGAATTTGGAGCAGCAGAATTTAACCCCGGAGCAGCAGAAGAATATTCGTGACCATATGGAGCTTGCGGCTAGGCTTGGAGCTCAGATTGTTACTTTAAGCGGCTTTGATATTGCTGCGACGATTGCAGAATATTCCAGATTAACGGGAATCACCAATATCGTAATTGGAAAGAGCAGGAGAAAAAGAAATGTTACCGGATTTTTTAAGATAGATCTTGAGGATCAATTAATTCAGGAGCTATCGAATACAGAGATCTACATTATCCCGGATAATGATATGGCAAGAACAAGTAAGCTGCGTAAGCAGTTTCAATGGCGGGAGAACCTCTATTTTTCCTGGAAGGACACTTTAAAAAGCATAGCATTGCTTGCAGCAGCGGTAATTGTGTCCGTATTCCTCCAAAGATATGACACTGGAGATGTCAATATCATTATGATATTTATTCTGGCTGTTTTGATGATGGCAAAGGTCACAACAGGATATGCCTACGGAATTCTGGGATCAATATTCAGTGTTCTGGCCTTGGATTTCTTTTTCGTAAAGCCGTATCTAACCTTTGATACCATACAACCCGGATATCCCATTACCTTTTTCATTATGCTGCTGGTAGCCTTACTAACCAGTACCATGGTGGTTCGTGTGAAAACCCAGGCAAAGGCGGCTGTTACCAGGGAAAGAAAGACAGAGGTATTGTACGAGATTAATAAAAAGCTTTTAGCCACCAGAGGGCTGGATCATATCATAAAGCTTACAATAGAATATATTACCTCCATCTTTGGAAGAACTGCCATTTTTTATAGTGAAGACCCGGTAAATGGAAAGCGGGGATATCTTCTGGAAGGGGATGGGGAAGGGACACACTCTCTGCTGCGAAGCCCGGAGGAGGAAGCAGTTGCCCATTGGGTATTTGTGAACAAAAAACGGGCAGGTGCGGGTACAGATACGTTGATGGGCGCAGCGGGTTTTTACATGCCCATTCTGTCTCAGGGGAATGTACTTGGCGTGCTTGGAATATCTTGTGAGGAAAACAATACGCTCAATCACGATAATCGAACCTTTTTAAGAATGATTACCTCCCTTGTAGCAATGGCTCTGGAGCGGCAGCGGCTGTCCGACGAGCAGCGCCATATTATGATCGAATCGGAGAAGGAGATCATGAGAAGTAATCTGCTCCGAGCCATCTCCCATGATCTTCGAACACCTTTAACAGCCATAACCGGAGCATCTTCGGTATTATTGGAGAATAAGTCAGACCTGGATGAAGCAACACGGGATAAATTATTACTGGATATTAGGGAGGATTCCCAGTGGCTGATCCGAATGGTAGAAAATCTGCTATCCATAACCCGGATTAACAAAGCAGCCATGAGTGTTAAAAAAACACCTCAAGCGGTAGAAGAAGTTGTTTCGGAATCGCTGACCAGAGTACGTAATAAGTACAAAGGATATCATATTAAAGTGAAGGTTCCCGAGGAGCTGTTAATCGTGCCTATGGATGCGACCTTAATTGAGCAGGTAATTATTAACCTGCTGGAAAATGCGATCAAGCATTCAAAGGAGGAAGCTCCAATTGAATTACTGGTAACAAAGGCTGGAGAAAATGCAGTGTTTACAGTAAGTGATCACGGGAAGGGGATTGCCCCGGAGGAATTTCCAACCCTGTTTGAAGGCTATTCTTCTGGGAAGAGTAAAACTGCCGATTCCTCCCGCGGAATGGGAATCGGTCTTTCCATCTGCCGCTCCATCATTCAGGCACATGGAGGAACAATTGATGCCGAAAATAACATGGATAGCGGTGCAGTATTTCGTTTTATATTACCTATAACAGGAAGTGACCAGGATGAATAATAAACAACAAATTTTAATCGTTGAGGATGAAAAGGGAATTAGTAATTTCATGACCACAGTACTTACGTCAAATGACTATCAGGTCATCAAGTGTCAGAAGGGGAAGGAGGCGGTTTCCCTGACAGCAGCATATGGACCGGATTTAATTCTTCTTGATCTGGGGCTGCCGGATATAGATGGACTGGAGGTTTTAACCCAGATTCGTCAATGGTCGGAGGTTCCCGTTATCGTAGTAACGGCGAGAGCCGATGAGGCGGAGAAGGTAAGGGCGCTGGATTTGGGAGCTGATGATTATGTGACAAAGCCCTTTGGCACGCTGGAGCTGTTGGCTCGGATCAGAACAGCAATCCGTCATCGGCAAAAGAGCTATCAGCCAAATGAATCAGAAACGTTCCGTATAGGAGAGCTGGTGATTGACTTGGGAAAGAGAAAAATAACCAGGAACGATGAGCTGATTCACCTGACACCCATTGAATATAAGATTCTGATATTGCTTGCAAAAAATATGGGAAGGGTACTTACACTGGACTATATCTGTAAAGAAATATGGGGACCGTATACGAATGAGCATAACGCATTAAGAGTAAATATGGCGAATATAAGACGTAAAATTGAGGAAAACCCGGCCGAACCAAAGTATATTCATACTGAAGTCGGGGTTGGATACCGCATGACGGAAGAAGTATAGACAGACATGCGAGAGGATTCTCAGGAATAAGCATAAAAACAGTAAAAAGAGTATGCCTTTCCCTGAGAATCATCTCGTATGATCGTCTATTAGGTGCCTTCCGACAAGTCTATCTCGATAGCTTATTTACCGGAGGGTTTACCAAATGAATTGTATTCATTATGAAGCTTTTCTTTATTTAAATTGTCTTTTTCAGAATGTGTTGCCGTAATATCGATGCCTGCCTTATTTAAATGTTCACTCTCTTTTTCTTTTTTATATCTTTGATTTGACTGTTTACTCATAGATTCACTCCCTTTGATCATCATATTTTAGAACCAATTGCAAAAAAAACAGTAGCAGCGACTAAGCAGCGACTAGGTTTTTTAATTGTCGAGGCATAAATTTAGTGTGTCAGAAATCCCTGTATTTATACAATAAGCTGCGAAAGGGTTCAAGATAAAGTTAGAAAAAAAGACTAAACCATCTAAACTATATAGGGGATTTTAAGCATCTAGAGTAAAACCGCGAAACCAGCGAAAATTATTGTTTTTTCTACCAATTTTGCTATAATTACACTAATGTGATCTGCGTAAATCAAGGGGGAAGAATGGATGAATAGTCAAGGAATGTTAGTGAAGAATGAACAGGAAGCAAATCGGTTTGCAGCGACAATAACGCTGATAACCATTCTATTTCTTGCTTTGGTGTATACTCTCAATGTAGTGGGAATTTTTATCGTACCGCAGCGGGCAATGACAATTGCAATCGCTATCGCAACAGTTATGATGCTGGTGCCGCCCTTTCTGGTACATGTGTTAAAGAGAACCGGACGCTGGGTAAAGTATGCTATCATAACTGCCTGCGTTGTTATGGTTGCAATCATGTCAGTACTGCTAAGCTACCATGTCATTCTCTTATTTGTATATCCGATCGCGATCGCCAGCTTATATTTTTCTAAGGGCTTAAGCTGGTATGCCTTAATCCTTTCCGAGATAGTGTTCGCCACTAGTCAGCTGGCTTCCCTATATGCAGGAGGAGTAACAGACCGAAATATGGTACTTCCCTATAATATGATCGTTTATGCGATTATACCAAGGGGCATTGAATTAATTGCATTGTCGTTCATATTTATTGCTTTAGCAAAGAGAACAAGAGGCTTATTACAAAATGTAGTGGGTGCGGAGGAGCAGAAGAATACCCTGGAGCACATCATGACCATAACAGAAAAATCCTATGAGGTATCGAATACACTGTCAGCTTCAGTGAAAGCGTTATCTCTAATTACGGATCAAGCAATTGGTGCAAATGAAGAAATTACGAATAAGACAGGGCATATTGTAGAGAGTTCACAGGAAACCTTTCAATACGTAGATAATGCAAGTGCAATTGTTTCAGAGGTGGCGATCAGCCTGAACACGATCGCAAAAGATAATAAGGATATTCTGAAGGTATCTATGGAGGCGAAGTCATTAACAGATCATAATGCAACGAATATGAAGGATGCCGCAATTGGCATGCAGCAGATTGACCTGGCCACCAGAGGAAGCCGTGATATCATCCTTAGACTGGGAGAAAAATCTAGTGAAATTGCTAATATAGCGGAGATAATCGGAGGGATTGCCAATCGAACCAATCTCTTGTCCTTGAATGCATCCATTGAATCCGCTCGCGCGGGAGAGCTTGGAAAAGGCTTTGCGGTTGTGGCTTCCGAGATCAGAGCCTTAGCGGAGCAATCCCAGCGTGCAGCTAGTGATATTGCAGAATTGATTCAGAATGTACTTGGAGAAACCCAGGAAGCAGTGAACTCTATGGATCATAATACAAAGCTTGTTGGTGATGGGCTGACATTAATGGAAAAGGCGGACAAGTCCTCGAAGGATATCATCTCTTCCATTGAGAAAGTAAATTACCTTGCCCAGAATACAGCAGCCTTGTCAGACTCAGCTGCTGCATATGGTGAAAGAATTTACTCCGCAGTGGAAGGTATCAGCAAACTGACGCAGGAGAATCTGGAAGAGTCAAGAATGATTCTGACATCCTCAAAGGAACAGCTAAAAGCGGTAAAGGATGTGGGGGTTTGCGTTGATTCCATTCATGCTACCTCCGAGGAGCTGCTGCAGGTGGTAAATCGAAAAAGTAGTCAGATAGAAGATAAATCGAATTAAATCCAGCCCTGATCCTTCCAAAATTTCATATCCAGCGGACTATAATCCATTCCCTTATGCATTTGTTTCATAAGGAAAAACATAAATCTGGCTTTGATGCCGGGCTTTACATGTCCAAGCTTTTTATGAATCGTCTTCGCCAGTTTGGCGGTTCTTCGATCTGCCTTTGCTTTTCTTTCTTCGCTCATCTGATTCCAGCTCATGGCGGAAACCGTTACCGGAAGCTGATAGATCTTTCCGATAGACCACCAGAACATCTGGGAGGCTATCAGCTTTGTGGTTTTTTTCGCACCTGCCCCGGCGGTAGTGGAAATAGCGACTCCAATTTTCTGCTTCATGGATGGATGGGGGCGATGGGAGATATAGCGATATCCCATATGATCCAGAAAGGTTTTCAACTGACCGGACATATTAAGTACATAGGTGGGAGAATCCAAAATAATGATATCGGCGGCTTCAATTGCGGATATCATTGTCTTTATCTGACCCCGGTGGGGACAGGTATCTTCCCCCTTCATAATACATTGAAAACAGCCCACACAATCATCAATTCCATTGACATAAAACTCAGAGATCTCCTCAGGGGTACTGTTTAGTTTATCAAGCAGCATGTGAGTAATATGATAGGTACTTCCCTTATGTAACTGTCCGTGAATGACTGCAATTTTCATAATCCATACACCTCCGCAAATTGATTTACCAATGATTTAATCTGTGCTAATGCTTCCTCTAGGGTAATATTCTTATAATCGTATTGCTGTAATAGAATCAGGATTGGGGCATAGAAATGATACGCCATAGCAGCGTAATCTTTTTCCTTTACAGTGTCTGTTTTGCAGATTATCGAAAATACGGTGGATTGATACTGGATCGGCATTGTTAGAAAATATTTCGTATACATATCACCGATCTCCGGTCTTCCAAACGAGCTGATAAGGAATAACCTCCTACAATTTGACAAAAATGGGTCAGTGGCATACTGCTGAAAGGTTTGTGAGATCATAACGATCAACTCTTTGGGAGTGATATTCTGGTAAAGCGCAAGCGTTAATATCTCCGGATGAAAGATAGCCTCTGTTCTCTCTTCAAAGCTTTGTACAATTGAATGAAAGATAGCCTCTTTCCCGGCGTAGTGCTTATAGATAGAAGCTGCCTTAATCCCCACCGCCCCAGCGATATCGGACATAGAGACACCATCGTAGCCCTTTACAGAAAATAAAGACAGTGCTTCCTGTAATATTCGTTCCTTTGTGCAAGAAATATGAATCATCCTTTCTGTTGGCTAATAATCGTTAGCTTTATTTTAGCTAATAATCGTTAGCCTGTCAATAAGTTATTCGAAAGCCCTATATAAAAAATATATAAAATTCCATATCTACCCGATAGCAATCCAGCTTGACAAACAAAATTTGGTATGATACTGTGCAAAATAATATAGTAAATAATATTGGAAAAATAAAATGAAGTAAGCCGTTCACATGATTGAGAAAGATTATATAGTCAAAAGCTGTGTCAAAGCATAGGAACATGAAATGTTGTCAGGTTTGCAATGGTTTGAAGGAAGAAAGGCTGAAGGAAGTACACACTATCAAAGGTTGAAGAAAATGTATTATCAAAGGATGAAGGATATGCACTATCAAAGGTTGAAAGAATACGTTCAGCCTCGAAAGTCAGTACTTGAGAAATCTTCAGTACGAGCTTCATTAGAGCGCAGACTTCAGCACATGATTCTTTAAAGAGTAGAAAACACGCACAGGAATGGAGAAAAAGATGGAATTAATCAGTCAGATTATGCGTACCAAGGCTCCGGAACAGGATCCATTAAGACTTGGAACCGGATGGAAGCCGGAGGATTTAAAGAAACCACAAATTATTATTGAAAGTACCTACGGCGATAGTCATCCGGGAAGTGGGCATCTAAATCACTTAGTAGAGGAAGCCCGACGCGGTATCTATGATGCAGGCGGCTTTGGAGCAAGATATTATTGTACGGATATCTGCGATGGTGAAAGTCAGGGAACGGATGGGATTAATTATAGTCTTGCCAGCCGTGAAGTCATAGCATATATGATCGAGATCCATGCGAATGCAACACCCTTTGACGGAGGAGTATATATTGCAAGCTGTGATAAGGGAATGCCTGCCAATCTGATGGGGATGGCTAGAGTAGACATACCCTCCATTGTGATTTCGGGCGGGACAATGAGTGCTGGGCCTGAGTTACTGACTTTGGAACAGCTTGGTAAATATAGTGCAAGGTATGAACGTGGCGAAATTGATGAAGCAAGCTTAAATTGGGCGAAGGAAAATGCCTGCCCAAGCTGTGGAGCCTGCAGTTTTATTGGCACGGCCTCCTCAATGCAAATCATGGCTGAGGCCTTGGGACTATCGCTTCCAGGCAGTGCGCTGCTGCCGGCAACCAGTACCGATTTGCTGGAATATGCATACCGGGCTGGAAAACGATCCGTTGAACTGGCTTTGGAGGGAATAAAGCCAAGTGATATTATAACGAGGAAAAGCTTTGAAAATGCAATTATGGTTCATGCAGCAATCTCCGGAAGTACCAACTGTCTGCTCCATATTCCTGCAATTGCCCATGAATATGGTATCGATATCACGGGTGAGACCTTTGATCAGATGCATAGAAATGCCCGCTTTTTACTGGATATTCGACCGACAGGTAAGTGGCCCGCAGAATTTTTCTACTATGCAGGCGGGGTACCGGCAATCATGGAAGAAATAAAACCCTATCTTCATCTGGATGTCATGACGGTTACCGGAAAAACACTGGGAGAGAACCTGGACGAGTTGAGAGTAAGCGGTTACTATGAACGATGTGAAATGTGGCTAGAAGAGGCAAATAAAAAATATAGTATCAAGTTAAATCGTCAGGATATCATACATAGATATGAGGATGCCATCAGCACGAATGGCAGTATTGCCATTTTAAAAGGTAATCTGGCGCCGGAAGGGGCTGTGATTAAGCATACGGCATGTCCGAAGGAAATGTTTACTGCTACCTTAAAGGCAAGACCATTTGACAGTGAAGAAGAGTGCTTGGAGGCGGTGCTGCATCATAAGATTAAACCGGGGGATGCGGTATTTATCCGTTATGAAGGACCAAAAGGAAGCGGTATGCCGGAAATGTTTTATACCTCTGAGGCAATCAGCTCCGATGAGCTGCTGGGAAGAAGTATTGCACTGATTACAGATGGAAGATTCTCCGGGGCATCAACAGGGCCAGTGATTGGTCATTGCAGTCCGGAAGCCGCCAGTGGCGGACCAATCGCTCTAGTAGAAGAAGGTGATCTAATAAGGATTGATATCCCGAACCGAATACTTGCTATCATTGGTGTAAAGGGTGAAGAAAAATCCGTAGAAGAGCTGGAGGCCATCTTAAGGGAGCGCAAAAAGAACTGGAAGCCAAAAGAAAAAAAATATACCAAAGGGGTTCTGGCACTATTTAGCGAAAAAGCGGCAAGCCCGATGAAAGGTGCTTATTTAGACTTATTTTAATCCTTTAGATAAATAATTGCGCCAATCAAAAATACAATGAGTCCACCTATCTTGCGAGGGCTGATCTCAACATTGTTGGCAAACGCGTCGATAACCAGACCGCTTAATAACTGCCCGGATAGAATTAAAATAATGGTACTGGAGATGCCAAGCTCAGGAATGGATCTGGCTGATAGATAGATAATCGATGCACCGAATAAGCCGCCAATCAGCCAGATGGGTTTGACCGTAGTAACTTTGCTATAATAGCTTAACTTGCCACTCACCAGGTTAATCAGCAGGATAAAAGTCATTCCTACAAACAAGCTGTGGAGGGTGGCAATGCTTGGTGTGATATATTTACTAAGCTGGGAATTAATGCTTGCCTCAATGGTAGTAAAAATTCCAGCTAATATTGCCAGCAGCATATAGAACAGATTCATGATTCGCTCCTTGGAGGTCTTTGTCTATAATTATGATGTTAGCAGCAAATATATACAAGTCAAGTTTAGCGGCGTAAAAAAAGACCCAAAATGTACTGACCTCCAATCGTTAGTTTTGGTCTAACTTTTGGGGGAAGTACAAAGTAGAGGGTCTTTTTAAGCTTAGGTTATGAATTCTAAAAGCTTACGTCTAATCCAAAAAGCTCACTTCTTCAATCGCTCTATCCAGGAAGATTTCACCGTCTAAATGCTCCAGCTCATGGCAAAAGCACTTTGCCATATCGCCTTCTCCGGTAATAACAAACTCTTCACCGTGTTCATTCAACGCTTGAACTGTAACCTTCTGAGGACGGATTGTCTTTACATATCGGTTAGGAAAGCTTAAACAGCCCTCGATGCATTCCTGCTCCCCACTGGAATCTATAATGATAGGATTCACAAGCTTTAGGAGATAATCGTTGTAATCAATAACCACAAGCCTTTTTAATATTCCGACCTGGTTAGCGGCTATGGCAGCGCCATTCTCCGTATGGTGCAGAGTATCCATCATGTCATCAAGCATTTGCCTTATCTTGTCGTCAATGACAGTTACTTCCTTGCATTTTTTTCTAAGTATTGGATCGTTCTGATATCTTAATTGTCTAATAGCCACTGGCGTTCCTCCTGCTGCACTGCGCTCTTGATTTTCTCGTACTTTCTTCAAAGATAAATACCTCCTCAATGGGGCATTCAAATACCATTGAAATATCATAGGCAAGCCATATGGA
>JAEWMZ010000195.1 GCA_023392995.1 Bacillota bacterium | reverse complement strand
CAGCTTTCGAAATATCAATTCTTCAACAATAGGAGCGACCACAGCTGCGTACAGTAAGGTAATAAAGAAGTTACCTCCAAGTATCGCCTCTGCAACGGGGTTCGTTAACGCTTCCCCTTTGATGAAGGATATCATTACAGTTAATACAGTACTCAGCAAATTGGTAAAATACATAGCCATATAGCTAATAAAAAATATCTTTATGAACCTGGAGGGTTTTAACTTTACCACTTCACCCTTTGGAGAATCCGGAATGCCGCGCATTAATACATAATAAACCGGAAAGCCTATTCCTACAACTGAAATTGCGGTTAGTGCCCATACATACCAGTCAGTTTTTACAATCTGCGGCACGGTACTTCTTGCGAGGACATCCAGCAAGGTTTGTACTCCCAGCACCACCAACGAAAGAATAAATAGCGCAAAGCCTACCTGACTCATTATCCTCTTCGGAGCTATCCCGATCTTCTGAAAGTCATTATGATCCACAGCCTTCCTTCTGTCATCCGGATCTCCCTCTGATTGCCAGTTGTTTTCTATTCTATTCTGTTCCATGCGAAAGTCCCCCTTTTGTTTTATATTTACTTGTCTATTTCAAAGCCTATAATCTGTTGTTTTTTCTCATACTTAATGTAATTTCCTACCTCTCCGCTGTAGAGTTCCCCTACGAGAAGCTATCTTTTTCTCAGGAATCCGTATTCATTATTTGAAGCATAGCCCTAGCTATTTATTTTACAGTCTCTTATTATACTACTCAAGCCCATATTTTAAAAGCTTAATAGCATCTTCCCATCTGCCCGCCGAAGTAGAATCCATGATAGCACACACTACCCTGCGGCCATTGTCTTCGGCTGCTGCAACGAGGCATCTGCCTGCCAAGGTACTCGTTCCTGTTTTCAGCCCAATCGCCTTTGAATAGAATTGACCGCTGTACTGAGTAATTAATTTATTTGTACTTTTCCAGGTTATATCTTCCCCGCTGATAAATCGATTTCGCCCAGTACTTTTTTGGGTAATTTCTGTAATGGTACTATTCTTTGATGCTGCCACTCCGATTAAACACATATCATAGGCAGTCGTGTACTGTCCAATTGCGTCATAACCATCCGGTGTCTTAAAACAGGAATTTTTAACTCCAAGACTGGCCGCTTCTTCATTCATTAATTGTACAAACTCCGATACTGCTTGCTCCTTGGTGGCATCAGGATTGTCCAATGCCTTTCTTCCAACATAGGTTGCTATCACATAAGCAGCATCATTCCCGGAAGGTAACAGCATTCCTTCCAGCAGGTTATGAAGGGTAAGAACCTCCCCTTCCTGAAGGTAAGCTCTTGTAGAATCAGATGCAATCATGGTAATCTCATCCCCTACCGCCACCTGCTCATCCAATTCACACCAGCTAAGCGCCACCAGCGAAGTAAGTAGCTTTGCCGTACTGGCAGGAAACTTTGCTTTTACTGCATTTTTATAATACAACACCTCTAAGGTATCTGCGTCCATCAAGATAGCCGCTTTGGCATCAATGGATAACTCTGGATTCTTTATATCCAGTGCCGCCTCCAGCTCACTGTCTATTTTCATATCAGGAATATAAGCTTGATAATCTACTATACTGCTGTCATATATTAACTCTGGAGCCTCCACAGTATTTACGGATGTACTGAAGGTTTTTTCCTCCTCTACATCTCCATTATCACCTGGTTCCTTCGAATTTTCCGAGGTTGGTTCAGAAGGGCTGTCATTTGTTGCTTTTAAAGAGCTTTCTTGTGATGAATCTGAAGCAGCGGCATCTAGGATTTCCTTCGACGCTTCTGTTGAATCAGCTACATCCCCTTTACTTTCGTTTGTAATATCTTTCGTATCGGTGTTGTCTTGCAATGACAAATAATGTGCACTCACAAATAAGACTGCAGTTACCACTACGGCAAATAGAATTAACCCCAGTAAACTCTTCTTTTTCATCAATTTCTCCATTCCACCGCATAATACACGGCATGTTAATCCCAATATATAAAAGCTCATGTCCAATTTATGATAATAATAATTGCAAAATCTTTAACGACTGCTTACCTCTAAAGCTCTATTGCAGCACTGGATTGACATGAGAGAAATGGGGACGTCCAAATCAATTAACGTCCCCACTACTTTTCTCTTATTTTAATATTTGTATTCAAAGATTGCAACATTTTTCATAATATTTTCTAATTTATATGGACCGAGCTGCTATTATTGCCTTATCTCAATTGTCACATTTCCCAATCCTCCGTCGATATCAATCGAATTAGACGCGTTATTGTTATTATGATATTCACTGGATATCTTATCCCCATTCAAACGGATATTTCCTAACCCCGCATCAGCTTTCACGTCATAATCATCGATATTCCCGGTTAGATTTAAATTTACATCTCCAACTCCGCAATCAAACTCATTTCTACCAAGCAAGATACCTTCCACCTTGAGATTACCGACTCCACAATCGAAATCAGAGCTTTGAAAGCTTACCTTTTCTAAATTGATATTCCCTACACCACCATCGATCTTAGCTCTCTTTGCAGTGATATCAGTTCCATTCATATTGCCGGCACCGGCAGACAAAAGCAAATAATCCGTCTGTAAACCGCTAATATCAACATTACCTGCTCCCGTGTCCAATTTCACCTCTTTGGCGATAAACTCTTTTGGAAGATAAACTGTTATTTTAGAATTAGGATTATTAATTCCGTTAAATCGAAACCATAAAAAGTTAATATTTTTATTGTTATCTGAAATTTTTAAAGTTCCGTCTTTCGTAACCTCTGCCTCAAAGTTCTTTGAAACATTTTCTGTCTCTACCTGAAAGTTATCCCCTTCCAGAATGGTCAGCTGTCCCGTGGTATTATTTACCTCCAAGCTATTAACATTTGTAAATGCTTCTGAAAAATCAACAGTTTCCGTCTTATGAAAGGCTACACCACCTGATACTACTGAGGCTATAATCACACCCACTTGAATAATTGCAGAAATAATTCCTACCGCTAAAAGAACCGCAAATCCTATGGCTATATACTTAATAGTTCGCTGAAAGCTATTCATTTGATATCTATCCCTCCAAACATACACGTGGAATTAAGATAAATTGTTGGAGCTCCTGGCTGAGCATATTGATTTGATTTATTGCTTACACCGCCAAAGATGGGCACGTTGTTCACTTTTAGATTAACACCTGCCGGAAGATAAATGTCAATTCCTCCAAATATTGCGGTTGCATTTATTTCTACATCATTTGTGATTTGGGCATCCCGCAAATCAAGCACTAAGGCTCCGAAAATGGCATTTAATACGGTTCCACCAAAATAATCAGTCGCATGGATACGGTTGCTGCTAAAGGTCGCGCTATAATCTGATCTTGCCGCTCCGGTATAGGTTCTGCCATTGTCTGCCTGGAAGTCCCCTTCCATATTGATTGGTCTGGGTCCCTTCCGGAATATATTCTGGAACATGATTCGTATACCGATAAATACCAAGAAGAAAGGAATAATCAACTCCCATACGCTGAATTTAAGATCCACATTGGAAGATATAAATAAAAGCACTCCAAAGATAAATCCAACCGTAGATGCTACTCCAAAGCCACTCTGTATCATACTGATAAAGCAGGGGATAATAATGAAAAAGGTCCACCATCCGTTAAAAAACAAAGTGAAATTCCAAAAATCAAGAACATTTCCAGCTACCCCAATGCCTACAATGATAAAAAACACTCCCCATAAAGCGTTCGTTAGTTTATTTCTCATAATTCCTCCATTCCGGTGTCCTTTACCCCTTGTGTTTACAGAACACCCTACATTTATACCGATTCAAGGCACGCCGCCCAGCATAATATTTCTTTCCTAATCATACTTCATGTTTTTCATTTGCGCAATATCCTAGTAGAAACTCTAATCTTATTTTAACCTTTCCGCCAGAGTGTCTGAA
>JAEWMZ010000153.1 GCA_023392995.1 Bacillota bacterium | reverse complement strand
CCTGACAGAATGTATTCATACGCTTCCAGAGACCATTTTTCCGGCCATAGAATGATTTTTCCTGATTGATACACAGTGGAATCCGTAAAGGATACCATTAAGACATATACGACCGGAAGAATCATTGTTGCTGCTAGAATGAATAATATGGTGTTTAAAATTGACTGGCTAAGGAATTGCTTCGCCTTCATTCCCATTTTTTTATTTTGCTTTACACTGGATGACATAAACAAATTTCTCCTCTCTAAACCTTGGTAGCCTACATAACCCCTTCATAACCTTTGCGGGATACAATCTTATTGGTTACAATCACTAAAAACGTATTCACCACCGATTTGAAAAGGCCAATGGCTGTCGTATAGCTTAATTGAGTCGAACCGGAAGCAATACCATATTTATAGATATACAATTCAAATACTTCTGTCTGGGAGCGGTTCATTGCATTGGACATCAGATATACCTGTTCAAAATCCACCGAAATGATGGTACCCATTCTCAAGATCAGCATTACAACGATCGTAGGCATAATGCAGGGAAGTGTAATTTTCCACATCATTCTAAGTTTATTCGCACCATCGATTTTAGCCGCTTCATAAAGCTCCTGATCAATTCCCGCAATCGCTGCCAGATAAACGATGGAGCCCCATCCAATATTCTTCCATACCGATTGAATTACCAGGATCGGATAAGTCCAGTTCTTGTCAAATAGATATTTATGAGTGTCATAGCCGAGCTGAGCCGCTATTTTATTAATCAGTCCTTCCTGGTCGGATAACAGCAGAAAGGTAAGACTTACGATAATCGCCCAGGATAGAAAGTGGGGTAGATAGACAGCTGTCTGTACCAGCTTCTTATATGTAAGATTTCGCACCTCATTCAGAATTAAAGCCAGAATAATGGGTGCCGGAAAGGTTAACAGTGTTAATCCGCTGATTACCAAAGTGTTCTTAAGCATTGAATAAAATTTTACATCCTGGAACAGCTTCTCAAAATGCTTAAAGCCTACCCAAGCGCTTCCAGATATATCCAGAAAAGGGTTATAATCCTGAAATGCCATGACCAAATACTTCATTGGAAAATAGCAGAACACGATTAAAAGGATGATTCCCGGCAACCCGAAGAAATAATAAAAACCATTCTTCTTTAATCTGGCTCCCAGACCTTCCGGCTTTCCTCCTACAGCTGTTCTCATTTTATTAGACATCATGTAAGTCCTCCTCCTACTGTTTTACAATTAATCCTTTATACTTATCAATTCATTAAATATATTATTGAATAATGAACGACTATTCAGTATTAAATTTTATGATTTTATCATATATTACATAGATGTATATAACTTTTGACTATAATACACAAGAAAATAATACTATAATTCGTTATATATGTCAATGCATCATTTGAATATTATTTAATTTATTCAAATTATTTATTTATTATTAAATAAACTGGGGATATTCTTTCATTATCAACTTATTATTCCTTGGTTTTCTTCGGCTTTTTATCTCTAAAATTCATTTTCACGTATATTATTACTATATATTCGATTAATCAGCTCATGCATATTGTACTTTAAATGTATCTATTGTATAATTGGCTTTATACTTTTATATATCATTTTATTATGAACGAGTAAATCAATCAAATAATATATTTAACATTAAATTATAATTAAACATTTATTTATTAAATCAACAGAATTATCGGAGGCATAATTATGTTCACCAAAAAAGCTTTAACCAAACTAATCATTCCCCTCATCCTGGAACAGATGCTGGGTTCTGCCATTGGTATTGTAGACTCCTTGATGGTTTCCTCCATCGGAGAGAGTGCCATCTCCGGAATCTCTTTAGTTGACTCGATTAACACACTGCTTTTCACTCTCTTCTCCGCATTAAGCTCCGGAGGTGCCATTGTTGCAGCACATTACCTGGGAAAAAAGGAATATGACAATGCCAAGACCGCAGCCTCCCATTTAATCTTCTTTTCCACAGCCCTTGCAGCTGTTCTCGGGATCATTGCTTTGTTCGGGAATTACTGGCTGATCCGGTTATTCTTCGGGAATATCTCTTATGACGTAATGAAAAATGCAAGAATTTATTTCTTTGTCTCAGCCTTTTCCTTTCCTATGATTGCTCTTTATAATGCCAACGCATCTATTTTCCGCATCATGGGGAATTCAAAAATATCGCTGCTCGCTTCCCTCAGCTCCAATATCCTTCACGTCATCGGGAATGTATTGTTTCTCTATGTATTCCATATGGGTGTTGCCGGAGTCGCCATTTCCACCTTGATATCAAGAATCATAGCCGCTCTATTTCTATCCCACTTGCTTCGTAAGCCGAATCAACCGATTTTCGTAAACTTTAAAAGATTGCTCCGCTTTGATTCCAGTATTATGAAGCGTATTCTGAATCTGGGTGTTCCAAGTGGCATTGAAAGCAGCATCTTTCAGATTGGTAAGCTTATTGTAGCCGGAATCACATCCTCTCTGGGTACCTCTGCCATAGCAGCCAATTCCGTTGCCAGCACCATAACTTCTTTCTCAACCATTCCGGGAAATGCAATTGGAATTGCAATCATTACCGTCATTGGACAAACCTACGGCTCCAATGATGTGAAGCAAACAAAAGCCTATACAAAAAGCCTGATTAAGCTAACCTATGCCATTATGCTAGGGTTGAATATTGTTCTGTACTTCTCCGCTCCATTCCTTGCAGAGCTTTACCAGCTGGAGGAAGAGACGATCCAGACGGTAATACTGCTACTAAAATTCTATAGCATCGCTTGTACCATACTCTGGCCTCTGGCTTTTGCACTTCCCAATGCGCTGCGCGCTGTCAGTGAAGTCAAATTCACTATGGTTATCTCCATCGCCTCCATGTGGATCTGGAGAATTATCTTCAGCTATGTTTTGGGTATTTACATGGGTTTTGGCATACTCGGCGTCTGGATCGGCATGAGCATTGACTGGCTATGCCGCGCCATATGCTTTACAACCCGTTTTTTCCATGGCAAATGGCAGAGGGAGGTATAGTTAACGTCCGGCTCGGAGCAACACCCCGCACCGGACGTTCTTAGCAATAAAAGCCCTTATTCAATTTCTTTATTTACTTTTTTATTTACTTGTTATTTACTTTCTTTATTCAATTTCTTTATTTAATCCTTTTAAATTCCTTTTTTATATTTCTTTTAAATTCCTACTAAACTTCTCCGCCTATAACTCCTGTCTCACCAGAACCATAAATCCGTTGCGTTCTATCCTCTGAATACCACTAACATCCCGCCCCGTAATATAATCCTTTGTTCCTTCCGGCAGAGTTAATTGCTGTTCACCCGGATTAAAGTTAAAAACAAAATAAATACTTTTACCGTCAAGGCTTCTGCGAATGATGTCCACCTTATCCGTTGCACGAATCGAATTTCTGCTTACACCTGTCTTTCTTACGATATCGGATAACAGCCTTCTAAGCGCATCCTGCTCAAAATCCGTACCAATATAATAGGCTCTGCCTTCCCCGTAAACATGCTCCGAGACAACCCCGCAACCTTTTTTGTAATCTTCCTCATAAACCCCGATCATTTCTGCCTTCCCGGTTAGCAATTCGCTCCATAGTTCGTCCGTCGTTTCCGTTTCCTGAGCACCTTGCCAAAGCTTTAACCGGGTATGATTATTACGAAAGACCGGTTCTACCTCTTCTACCTGGATGCCGAATAAATCCGTCAGCCCAGCCGGAAGAGTCTCTGTATATCCTATGTTATCTTCATTTTTAACGCTGGATAAGAAGGTGGAGATCAGCACTCCGCCGTTACGCACATAGCTCTTTAGCTTCTCTCGCAGGGCTACCGGAAGGATAAAGCCGGCTGGCAGTACAATAATCTTATAGCGGGATAGATCTTCCCCGTAGGAGATAACATCTGTATTAACTCCCTCTTCCCGGAAGGCGTGATATAGTTTAGCGCAGTAATCCAAATACTGAAAATCGGGATCATTCACCGGCTTAATACGAAAAGCCCAATGGGTATCATAATCCACCAGTATTGCCGCTTCATTCTCAAAGGCAGCACCCGCCAAAGGCTCCAACTCCTTTAAAAGAGCCGCCGTCTCCTTCATTTCATAATATCTTCTTCTTGGTAAACCATCCAAATCAACAATTGCATAATTCAGCTGCTCTGCTCCCATGGGAAAGCTTCTGTACTGAAAATGCAGCAGCATATCAGCACCATGAGCAAAGGCCTGGACTGTCGCCTGCTTCAGCGCTCCCGGATTTGGCTGAAGGCGTCCCGAGCCCCTGAGGCGATGTCCTCCTCCCGACACAAATTCCATTACCCAGAAGGGCTTACCGCCTTTCACTCCGCGAGCAAAGGCGTAAGGAAAGGAATCTACCGCTGCATCACGAAGCCCCGGATAATAATCAAAGCCGTAGCAATCCAGCTCCTTCGTACTCTTATAATAGTCAATACTGTTAGTGGCAAGACCTGTAGCATTGGTAGTCACCGTATACTTGCTGTATTTTTTCAGAAGTACCGTTTGAAGGTTCTGGAATTCGATCATGCTGTCACTGCTAAAGCGTTCGAAGTCAAGACGTATGGTAGGATTCTCATAAAAAGCGTTGATTTGCTGAATCCCGTCTACCTCAATGGTATTCACCGGAGGGTTAATCTGAGAAAAACTCGTATAATCCTGAGACCAGAAGATACCCCCGCTTCTTTCGTTCAGCTCCTCTATGGTATGATATTTAGCCTGAAGCCAGCCCCTAAACTTTTCACGGCACACCGGGCAGGTACATCTGCCAGTCACCTCCTGGGCAAGCTCATTGTCAATCTGAAATCCGGCAACATAAGGATTGCTCCCATACCGTTTCGCCAGCTTCTCAGTAATTGCCACACAATACGCTCTGTAAATCTCATTGTTATAGCAGTAATGCCTTCTTCCACCGAAGGGTCTTTGCACTCCCCGGTTATCCACATAAAGTATCTCCGGATGTTTATCAATCATCCAGGCCGGTGGGCAGGCAGTGGGAGTGCAGACAATGGTCTTTATCCCCGCTTCTCCCAAACTCTCTATCACGGTATCCAGCCACTCAAAATGATATTCTCCTTCTTTTGGCTCGAATTTGCACCAGGCAAACTCCCCCATTCGAACAGTATTAATTCCGGATTCGATGATCATTTCCAGATCATATTGCAGCTCCTTTTCACTTTTATGCTCAGGATAATAAGAAACTCCATAATACATTGCAATACTCCTTTCCGGCCTATTCCTTGCCGGTAAAATATATTTTCTGATGAACAGGCTTTTCAAACTCTGCTGCAAAGGTAAGCTTTATGATGGTATCCACCTGGGGCTCCAGTCCTTCTGGCAGTGTTATGCGAAGTCCGTTCTCTTCCTGGGTGAAGCTGCAGGGCGCACCCTCATAAGTGGTGCAGCTCAGGATTCTTCCCTCAACACCAGGAAGCGTAGTTCCGGCAAACTTCTCCCTGTCCAGAATATGCAGATACAAGATATTTCCCTTAAAGGTGGTGCCATAAACATCATCCACCGGATGAATGGGACCTCCTCTGGTTCCATAGACGCTGTCACCATATTTCTTCAGCCATTGTCCTACTTCTCTGACTCTGGTTTTGATTTCCTCTGACAGTTTACCGTCCTGATCCGGACCCACATTCAGCAGCAGATTGCCATCACGGCAAACCACATTTACCAGCATCTTAATTAACCAGTCAAAATCCGAGACCGGATCATTCTCCATCCAGCCCCAGGAGCTGCCGCTGCAGATGCACATGTTCTTCTCCCAGGGCACCGGCAGGATATTACCGCTGATCTCATGAGAGCCTTCATCACAATAAAAGTCACCTTCCCAGCCGGAACGCGGATTGATCAGGGTCTTGGGATTATAGCTGCGTACTACCTTATTCAACTTCACCGGTTCCCAAAACCAGGCACTGGAGGTATCACTCCCTTTGTGAGCCAGCCAGCCGCCATCGTACCACATAATATCAATCTTGCCGTACTTGCTGCACAACTCTTCTACCTGACCATAGCACTGCTGTTTCATAAGTCCTGCATTTTCCGGCAGCCCTTCCGGATCAAAATATCCGGGAAAACGCCAGTCCATCGGAGAATAGTACAGGCCAACCCTTAAGCCTGCTTTCCGGCAGGCATCGGTATACTCCTTGACAAAATCCCTTTTCGAAGCGGTATTATAACTGGTGAAGCCTTCATAGCAAGCCGGACTGTCCCAGAGAGAGAAGCCATCATGATGCTTTGTCACCATGACCATATACTTCGCTCCCAGCTCCTTCGCCAGCTCCGTTAGTTCCTCCATCTTAAAATCCCTGGGATTAAACTCATCTGCCAGACCTTCATATTCCTCCTTGGAAAGCTGTTCATTGAACCTCACCCATTCCCCTCTTCC
>JAEWMZ010000115.1 GCA_023392995.1 Bacillota bacterium | reverse complement strand
ATGACTTGTCACCTCCTTATGTTATATCTTAAGTTTAACACAATAGTACTCAATTATCTACATTCGAATAAATATTTGACTTTATTTGTAACCGGTTGCAAAGGTAAACAAACCTGCTATGCAAATTGGAATTTTTCAGATTAAATTAATTGATGAATTTTCAAATACATTTGGCAATAATTTATATATATTACAGTTACATAGTTCATCAAAATATTTCTTCGTTTGCATAAATGCCTTCCATTTATCAATAGTAAATGATGGCAATCCATGTCTTAATGCAACATCTATTAACCTTTTCTCCATAATACATGCACCATTAGGTAGCGATATTGCGTCGCATAGTTGAATTAATATATCATAATTATCGTACTGTATATTTGCTAAAAAGTTCTCTAAAAAATCTTTTTGCGTTGCTGTGCAATCATATTTTCCAAAAAACGTATTCACATCTTTGATAGGGAAAGAATGTGTTAGACAAATACGTGCAAGTTCCTCTTGTCCGATACTCATCATATAATCATATCCATCAAAAATATGCAGAATTCCTTTAATTCCTGCTCTGCGACCTATATCATGCATTAACCCCATTATATATGCCATGTTACTATCCATTCCAGGTGCTTTTTCGGCAATTAACCTTGCATTTGTTCCTACTGAAATGCTATGTTGTCCCCATACACCTGGTGTTAAATTAACCCCAATTTCTAATTGCTTTTCTGCTTCTATGAGTGTTAGCGGCATTATTATTTCCTCCGTACAAATTCTGATTTGCTAATGTATCATAGGGTATCTCAATTATAAGTATTATATCATCTGATTTTAATGCTGACAACATATTCCAATAACGGTTACACATCACATTTATGTATGGGTAAACGGTTATTGGATTTTTTATGTAATTTTTTCAGATATCGATAAAGTGATTATGAAGATTACCTCAAAGGCGCTCGGTCATAACCGAATCAACGTTATTGCAGGGCATTACTTAAATAGTGCCTCGTTTTCAAAATAATAATTCATATTATATGTGAGGCATAGAAACATAACATAACAAACAAAACGAACAAGGTGTTCAAAATGATAACAAACCAAAATGCCATCTTAAACTAAGTGAGGCGTTTTGAATGAAACAGATTGGATTGGAAGAAAAAAAGCTTTTGCAAGAATACATAACTTGCAGTACAATGAACTCGGATGTGCTGGAAAGTATAGTAAATGATATAAAAAAAGATAAAGTGTTACAAAAGCATCCATATCAGATAACACCGCCGACAAAGAACGGTGGACGATTTATGACGTATATCCTTGATTCTGAGACGAATAAGAGATTTAAGATTACTTCGTATTCGGAAGAAGGAATATATCAAAAGCTATATAAGATTTACTTTCCGGCAAAGAAAGAAACCTTGGAAACATTGTATCCGCAGTGGGTTGAAAAACGTAAGAGCAAGAACCTAAGTGACCGTACGATTGACAAAAATAAGAATGATTGGGATAAGTTTTATCTAACTAGTTCCATCAGTAGGAAGTCAGTTGATAAAATTACAACAAAGGATATTGAGAACTTCTTTCATAGTTGTATCACCGAGTATGACATGACGAAAAAATGCTTGAACGAAGATGATTTTAAAAGACCTCATGAAGATGGCGAAGAAGAATGGCTTCATCATCACCAATCCGTACGACTATATTGAAGTCAATGTAAGTGGTTGCAAACCGCCGAATAATCCGAAGGATGAAAGCAGAGTCTATCTCCCGGAGGAAAAGGAGAAGCTCTTTCGTCAGCTGAACAAGCGGTTAATGCAGATGCCACACGAAACCGATGCCTATGTGGTGTTCCTTCTCTTCAAGCTTGGCTTTAGGATAGGTGAGGCAGTTGCTCTGAAATGGTCGGATATCGATTTGGAAACCAATGAAATCCATATCCATCGGATGGAAAGCCGTATGGCAGATGAGAATGGAAAGCTTAAAGTGGTTATCGTAGAGTATACGAAGAAGAAAAGCCCAGCCGGAGACCGATATCTCCCACTAAGTACTTACGAAATCAATCTCTTTCAGACTGTGATGCGAATTAATGAAGAAGTCGGTTATTTCGATGATGATTTTATCTTCTGTGATAAAGAAGGAAGAACTACGAGCCGTGAGGTAGACAACTGCATTCGGGCACAATGTAAACGTGCAGGAATCGAAGAGAAATCAGCTCATGATATTCGTAGAACGGTTGCCTCTGAGATGGATAGAAGGGGCATAGATACAGAAGATATTCGCTGGTATCTTGGACACAATTATACCGACACTACCCGTTCCTACATACTGAATAACCGGGGGAAGAAAAAGACTGCGAGACGGATTATAGATGCTCTTTCAGACATGAATGGAAGTGATGTACTCATGGGTACTCAAAACTCCAGAAATGAAAAATCGCCAGAGTCCTTTTAAAATAAGGACTTCTGACGATATTAGTTAAGCGCGAGACGGGATTCGAACCCGCGACCCTCGCCTTGGCAAGGCGATACTCCACCACTGAGCCACTCGCGCATATTTTGTTTTTGTCCTGCTTTACTAGGCACATTTGATAATATACTATAGAATGATTCATTTGTCAACAGCTTTTTATAAGATTCATTAATTCATTAATTTTATGTAATCCATTAAACCATTTTTATGTAACTACCTTTATGTAAACTAATCTCTTCTAATTTTTCTTCTTTCATTGATTATTTTTACCACTCTTACTATTTTTGTGTACTTGAAAGATTGTCCCTACCCATTTGATATTCTTGTTTATGTACCATTCCTAATATGATACTATAATAGCAGATATTAACAATAAAATTATATTAGGAGGGTTTTTTATGCTCGATGGTATATGTTTAGGGAATCTTATGATTGACTGTGATGATGAAGAAACATTATGTACGTTTTATCAAAAATTACTTGGATGGAAAAAAGACATCTTGTATGGGCATCCTGCTTTATGCAGCGACACTGGTCTTGTGCTTTTGTTTATGGGAGATGCGGATTATGTTCCGCCTGTATGGCCGGAGGAAAGAGATAAGCAGCAGAAACAAATGCATTTTGATTTCCAGGTGCCGGATGTCTCAGCCGCCGTTGCGTATGCCCAAACTCTTGGCGCTAGAAAGGCTTCCCAGCAATTCGGTGGTACTGATTTTGTAACAATGCTTGATCCTGCCGGGCATCCCTTTTGCCTCTGTGATAAGAATAATGAGACATGATATGGTATTTAGCTAGCTAATTGACATTACACCTTGTAAAAAGTATAATAAAGTAAATTATTTTTTATCGCTTGGCTTTAAATCATTTTAAGCAGGCACAATGTATGAACCGGAGGTTCCTGATATGTCTCATCGTCCCATTTAAGTACTGCAAATAGTTTTTTAGCACTGGAAGCCCTTCAGTGCTGTTTGTTGTATCTTAAATTGAAAGGACGTTAAATTATGAAATCCAACAGAAATATTGGACTTATGTTTGCCATATCCCTTTTGCAGGGTATGGTCTTT
>JAEWMZ010000018.1 GCA_023392995.1 Bacillota bacterium | reverse complement strand
CCCTTCTTCCGATTTCATGAAAGCAATGCTGGTACGGTTTTTTGAAGATAAAATCCTCCATGGTATCTCGCAGCCGATCCTTTTTATACTTATCCTTTTCGTACTTATCTTTTTCATATTGCTCTTTCTTATATTGCTCTTTTTTATATTGCTCATTTTTATGCTGACCCTTTTTATGTTGATCCCTTTTATGTTGATCCTTTTTATGTTGATCCTTTTTATGTTGATCCTTTCCCCAGTTTTCCTCGCCTTTATTTTCGTTAGAAATCTCGCCTGGGTGATTCTCTCTCAGCAGGGATCTGAGGCAAATACCCTGGTTATGATTTAAACATAGCTTTAATTCCCCCTGTGCGGTTAATCTTACCCTATTGCAGCTGTCACAAAACTCCTGGGTCATAGCACTGATAAATCCGATACTTCCCTGGAAGCCCTCATAATCCAAATAGACCGCTGGACCGTTGCCATGCCTGAGCTTTGACTCCTGACCAGCTCCATATTCTGCTTCTAAAATATCCTGTACCTCCTTTACGGAGATATATTCGTAATTTCTGCCAAGTCCTATCGGCATTAATTCGATAAACCTGACATCAATGTTATTGTTTCTGGCGATCCCAGCTAACATCGGTATTTCATTTTCATTAAAGTTCTTCATCGCCACACAGTTTATCTTTATCCTAAGCCCAAGCTGATATGCTTTTTCTATTCCAGCGATCACCGCTTCCAGCATATCTCTCCTGGTGATGCTAACATATTTACTAGGCAACAAGGTATCCAGACTAATATTTACCGCATCCAAACCGGCAAGGTAAAGCCCCTCTGCCATCTCCTTCAGCAGCACTCCATTGGTGGTCATGGTAACCTCCTCGATTCCCGGCACCTTTTTTAAGGATCCTACCAGGGATATTACTCCCTTGCGAACCAGGGGTTCACCCCCGGTGATTTTAATTTTTTTTATTCCAATCTCTGCTCCGGCTTCGGCGATCTGAAGGATTTCCTCAAAAGTCAGAATATCCTCATGACTGGTGCATTCAATTCCTTCCTCCGGCATGCAATAGCGACATCGCAGGTTACAGCGGTCTGTTACAGATATTCTCATATAATCAATGGTACGCTTATATTGGTCTTTCATATTCTCCGCTTTTCCCTCCTGTCTTCTTTATCAGATGAACTCCAAAGATCTCCATCTCCTTATCCAAAGCCTTACACATATCGTAAATGGTAAGTAACGCGATAGTCACTCCGGTTAAAGCTTCCATCTCCACACCGGTCTTTCCCTCCAGAGTACAGAGGCATTCTGCGGTTATAACCTTCGCTTCCTCGTCCAGTTGAAAATGAATGGAGCTCTTCGACAGCATCAAAGGATGGCATAAAGGAATTAAATCACTGGTTCTCTTAACCCCCATAATACCGGCAACCCTGGCAACACCAAGCACATCACCTTTCTCAACACTGCCTTCCAGGATTCGTTGAAATACTTCATCATTCACCTTGATACATCCTTTGGCTACTGCAGTCCTCTTCGTAACCTTTTTCTCTGTTACATCCACCATAACAGCATTTCCATTCTCATCGAAATGAGTAAGCTTCTGTTCCATATTTCACCGAACCTTTCTTTATTATTCGCATCCATTCTAGGGCGAGTCTGACACCCTAGCAATATCAAGCTTCAGTCTTCGTCTCTCCCCAATAAAGTTTGAAGCCAATAAACCCGGACGAAACTATATCTATGAATCTGAGTGCATCTATGTTTCGATGGCGCAGACCGGCATCTTGTGATTGCCTGTTATTTTCCAAAGCCACAGTTTGGAAAGGTACATTCCGGGCACTTTAAGCATAAGCCGCCATGCCCAAGCTCAGCCAAATCCTCCGCACTGATGGGATCGTCTGCAAAAATCCTTGGCAGCACCAGATCAAAAATTGTCCGCTGCGAATACATGACACATCCCGGTAACCCCAGAATCGGTATCCGATCCTCATAATAAGCCAATAGGAACATGGCTCCCGGAAGCACCGGTGCACCATAGGTAACAATTCTCGCTCCCGTATCCCGAATTGCTGCTGGGGTTGTATCATCCGGGTCAACACTCATACCGCCGGAACACAGAATAAGCTCTGCCCCTTCTTGAAGAAAGGTAAGTATCGCCTTCGTAATTGCTTCCGGATTGTCACCAAGTATCCTCTGCCCCAGTAGCTCCGATGGATACTCGGCTACCTTTTCTTTTAGCACAGGTCCGAAAGCATCTTGAATCCTTCCATAATAAACCTCATTCCCGGTTGTGATAATACCAACTTTTTTATGCTGAAAGGGCTTGAGCTGCAGCAAGGGCTTATCCCCTGCCACCTCCTTCGCCTGGTTCATTTTATTCTTATCTATGAGCAATGGGATCACTCTTGTTCCTGCCAGATGATCCCCTGCCTTCACAGGAAAATCCCCGTGTCTCGTAGCTATCATCAGCTCCCCAAAAGAATTTATCTTCTTCAAACGTTCTTTATCAACCTTGAATAGTCCGTCCTCGGTTGCAAATATGTCAATTTTCCCTTCCTTAATCTCAGAAGGCCTCATATACTCATTTTTACAAAGCTCAAATAGCTCTTGTGCTCCCTCATTCTCATGCAGCAAGTCCTGAGACTTCTCCCACAGGTATAGATGCTCTTTTCCCATGGATAGCAGGATCGGTATATCTTCTTCCGTTACAATATGCCCTTTACGAAATCTCGCATCCTTCGTTTCACCTTTAATAATCTGCGTCAGATCGTGACATAGAACATGTCCGACCGCTTCTGTTGTCTTGATTAATTTCATAATGCCACTCCCTTACGATACGAATCCTATCTTTTTGATCCTAATAATACAATCTCCCGGCCTAATCCCGAATTGGTTTCATTTTAGGCTCTTATAATCCCTAATATAATCTCTTTGCAAAAATGAAAGTAATCCTCCAGATCAAACCTGCCTTTATCAATTAAATATTGAATTGACGCTCCCTCTAAAACGGATACCATAAGATAGGGCAGATACTCCCGTTTCTCTTTTGCTAAATTCGGTGCATATTCATCGATAATCACACCGATTTCCTGCCGCCAGCCTTCAAAGGACTCTGCAAAGCCCTTCCGGATTTCCGGATTGATTTGCCCTTGAACCCAGAAATCCAGCTCAGCGAAATCATATTTTTGTTCCTTTAATATAAATTGCTTTTTCTGATCTATAAACACGTTAATCTGATCTTCCAGTGTATTCCCTGACTTCCGCTTTAATCTATCTCTGATTTCAAGACATCGTTTCAGAACTTTCTTCTGAAGTGCAAGCATTAAATCATCCTTTGACTTATAATAATAATGCAGATTCGATTGAACCATGCCTGCCCGATCAGCAATCAAATGCATTCTGGTACCGCAGATGGTCTTTTCAATTACAACCTCCAGTGCTGCATCAAGAATCTTTTCTTCCGGTCTGTCTTCATTTCTGTTTTTCATCTGTTTTCCTCATTCTCTCCATTCATGATTCAAGTATCAACAATCTTTTGTAAAACTGACTTTTAATACTTGAATCATTCCTTCCAATACTTCAGTTTTCATCCTCCCAGGATTTCTTTCAAACTACATGTGCGGGCTAAAAGTTCCACTTTGCCATGCGAAAGCACCGTTTACTTCAACGTGGGTGGGGTTCAGGCCATCAATCCGTTTTTATTTGTCCTGTTAGGTTTCTACAACTTAATTATATATTTGGTTGATTAATCAATCAAGTAATGAGATTCTATTTCCATTCACATATTTAGCAAGGATATGCCGGTCATCCGACAGATAAATCACCCGTTCCAGACGTTCCTCCAGCGATAACTCCCTTGGTGACCTTAATTTGCTGTCATCAATCACAAGGGCATCGAACTCGTAGCCTTTATCAAAGGCTCCGACTTTTCCAAAGAAGCTTCCCCCTCCCTTCGTTCCCAGATAAAAGGCTTCCTTCATGGTTAAGGGCTTATGCTCCTGATCCATCAGCCTCCAACGAAGCTTCGAGGCCTGTATTGCAGCAACCATAACCTGGAAAACGGATAGGGTATTGCCTGCCGCGATATCCGTACCTAAGCCCAACAACAACTCCTTCTTAAGAAATTCTCTTACCGGTGCAATTCCTGAGGATAAATTATGATTCGAGGTTGGACAGTGGGCAATGTATACCTTATGTTCTCTGGTCAGTTCCATTTCTTCCCGGGTCAGATGTACGCAATGCGCCATAATGGTTGGAATTTCATTTCCGTATAAGTCCAGTCTGGAATAGGCATCCGCATACCCTCCTGCCTCGGGATACAGCTCCTTAACCCAGGCGATTTCACTCAGGTTCTCTGATAAATGAGACTGTAGGGGTAACCCTTTGCCTCTGCAGAGTCTTGACAGCTCCTTCAGTAGTTCATCAGTACAGGTGGGAAGAAATCTGGGGGTTATCATGGGCTGAATCCTCTGATATTTATTCCCGCTTTCCATCAGCCAGCTTACGGTTTCCTCCAGTGACTGCTGCCTGCTCTCACACAAATCCGGCGGACTGTTCCGATCCATATTTACCTTGCCAACCTTACAATGCAGCCCCGTTTCTTCCAGCAAATCCATCAGCAGTAAGGTTGCCGGCTTATGAATGGTTCCAAAAATACAGGCTCTTGTTGTGGCACTCTTCTTCAAGTCCGTTACAAACATCGTATAAGCCTTCCGGGCATAATCGAGGTCCTTGTATTTTGCTTCCTCGGGAAAGGTGTTTTGCTCCAGCCACAAAAGCAGCTCCTGATCCATACCAAGACCTCGAAGGGGGTATTGGGGTGCATGGGTATGTAAATCTACAAGACCCGGAAGAATTAAGGCCTCCTGATAGTCCTTCAGCGGCAGTCCCTCAAACTCTGGAGGAATCTCAGGAAAAGTTCCTTCGACTTTCCCATCCTTACAGATCAGGTAACCCTTCGATAACGAGCTTAGTTCTGTTAGACTTTTTGAGTAAATGATATTACCTTTTAAGATGAAAGAATTGTCCTCCTTCATTAAATCACGCCTTTCCATAGGAATGCTTCATGACCAGTTACTAGTATTATATCTTATTGACACTCACTCTTTTATTCCCTTTATCATAAATTATATTTTTTAATATCTTTATTCTTTATCGCTCTTCTCTAAAGTAAGCCTCTCCAAGACTGGCTGGCGGCTGGTTTTCCAGCTTATTGCGTCTGCTCGTGATGATTAATACAAGGATAGTAACTACATAAGGGAGTACTTTACACAGCTCCTGGGTTGCTCTTGTTAAGCCGGGCATATAAATATAGAGTATATATAATCCCCCAAAAAGAAAGGAGCCCCAGATTGCATTTGCCGGCTTCCATAACGCCAAAATAACAAGGGCAATGGCCAGCCAGCCCCGGTCACCGAAGCCGTTATTCGTCCAGGTGCCTCCCAGATATTCCATAACAAAGTACAACCCGCCAAGACCTGCAATCGCAGAACCGGTGATGGTAGCCATATATTTATATCTGGATACATGAATTCCCGCCGCATCGGCAGTTGCCGGACTTTCTCCAACGGAACGAAGATTTAAACCTTTTCTGGTTCTTCCGAGAAAATAAGTTAGGTATATTGCTATTATAATGGAAATATAAGTCAAAATTCCATAGGAAAATAATAAATCTCCCACCACCGGAATCTTTGAAAGCCCCGGAATGGTTGCGCGATAGGCGCTTGCTGTCGTTGCTACCGATATCTGACCAACACCGCCTGCCAGCTTGGAGATAGAGCCGCCAAAGAAATTACCAAAGCCCACGCCAAAGGTGGTCAATGAAAGACCCACGACATTCTGATTTGCACGAAGGGTGATGGTTAAAAAGCTGTAGATCAGACCTCCCAGAGCAGCTGCTAACAATGCGGCAGCAAGAGAAACGAAAAATCCAAGGATAGCAATTGGACTTTCCGTGGACTTTTCGTAGAAAAACGCCCCTACCAGTCCAGAGATGCCGCCCATATACATAATACCTGGTATGCCCAGATTCAAATTGCCGGATTTTTCTGTCAAGATTTCACCGGACGCCCCAAAGAGAATACTGATTCCCTGGCCAATTGCCTTCTGAATAAATGTGAAAAGCAAATCCATACTACTTCACCCCCTTTTTTATTTTACGAAAATCCAGCTGATAGCTGATAAAAAATTCACAGCCAATCAAAAAGAATAATATAATCCCAGTGATAATGTCAGAAGCATTCTCATTCAGTCCAAACTGACTGGCAATCTGAATGGAGCCCTGCTGCATGAACACCAGAAATGCAGATACTAAGATCATGGCAATGGGGTTAAATTTTGACATCCAGGCAACAATAATTGCCGTAAAGCCTCTGCCGCCGGCAGTACTGGTGGAAATTGTATGGCTTGCACCACTGACTATGATGGTTCCGGCTATGCCACAGATAGCTCCGGAGATCATCATCGTTCTGAGAATCACTTTATTCACATGGATTCCCGCATAACGTGCGGTAAACTGGCTTTCTCCAACCACTGCAATCTCATAGCCCTGCTTGCTGTATTTCATATAGATGTACATTCCAAAGGTCATGACCAATACGATAATGATGTTTAAACCATAGTTGGTTCCAAATACCTGTGGAAACCACCCTGCCTTGGTAGCCGGATTAATGATGCCAACCGTATTCGAGCCGGATGGATTTTCCCAAAATACAATGCAGAAATTAACCAGCTGAATTGCTACATAGTTCAGCATCAGAGTAAACAAAGTTTCATTCGTATTATAATATGCTTTGAAGATCGCAGGTAGAAGCCCCCAGATTAAACCGGCAAGAGCACTTACCCCAATAATTACGATGAGGAGCAGCCAGTTTGGCATAGCATCCCCCAAATAGATCATAACAGCCGCAGTTGCAATACCACCCATTAAGATCTGACCTTCCGCCCCGATGTTCCAGAATTTCATCTTAAAGGCGGGAGTAAGACCAACCGCGATGATCAGCAGAGTCAAGGCATCCCGGATAGTTACCCAGATACGCCTCTTTGAGCCTATGGCTCCATCCACTATTCCCAGATATACCTTCACCGGATTTTGATGCGTGATTGCTACAATCACCAGCGCACACACAATTAATGACAGCACAACTGCAATGAGCCGGATTCTCCAGGCCTTTGCCTTTGATATGGTGTCTCGCTTTGATATGCGGATCATCGGCTCCTTATTCGATACCGCGAAGTCCTTACTCATGTTTTTGTTTCCCCTTTCCCGAACCCGTCATCATTAAACCAAGCTCCTCCTTTGTTGTCTTCCTGGCATCAATAATTCCTTCCACTTTCCCGCTGTGTAATACCAGGATACGGTCACAGAGCTCCAGCAAAACATCCAGATCTTCACCAACACAGATAACGGCAACCCCTTTTTGCTTTTGTTGATTTAAAAGGTTATAGATTGTATAAGAGGAATTGATATCCAGACCTCGCACCGGATATGCTACCATAAGCACTGTCGGGTTAGAAGCAATCTCACGTCCCACCAGTACCTTCTGTACATTTCCGCCGGAAAGTCTGCGAATCGGTGTTTCAACACTGGGGGTTACTACATCCAGCTCCTTCACAATATCCAGAGCCAATTCCTTTGGTTTTTTACGATCCGTAAAGA
>JAEWMZ010000486.1 GCA_023392995.1 Bacillota bacterium | reverse complement strand
TTGCTCCACCTTTCCCTTCCTGAATAATAAATTCATCCGTTTTTGCTTCATGACTCCGGAAGCAAATGACGCTTTATTAAACATTTTACTCGAACAATTAAATAAATAGAAAAAAGCATATCGAAAGTCTGCCGTTAATTTTAGCTCTGGGGATATGACTTGCTATTCATGCAAGGTTTGACGATATTGGATCTGACTTGTTTGCTGAAATCGAACATAGTTCGCAGAATTTTCAACACAACACAAATCATAACAATTCTGTCAGTCTGTATGGATGCGAGTCATATCCCTATTGTTGTATTTACGACAGCCTCATCTTTTAACAATAGTTAGAACCAAAAATCTTAATACAATATTAATACCAACGGGTATTGACCGATTCGGTCGATAGTAGTATACTGTTCCCATAAACCGTTTCGGTCGAAAGAAGAATGCAATGACCTTACATAAACTGTTTCGGTCGAGAAAAGAATGCGATGACCTTACACAAACCGTTTTGGTCGAGAAAAGAATGCGATGACCTTACACAAACCGTTTCGGTCGAGAAAGGAGGTTAAGAATTGGAGAAGTTTCATAACCTGCCCCTGGAAAAGCAGAATATGATTATTAATGCCGCACTGGAAGCCTTTGGCTCCAATGGTTATAAGAAAACCTCTGTCAGCGATATTGCTGCTGCCGCTGGGATATCAAAGGCAATGGTATTTCATTACTTTGGAACAAAAAAAGACTTATATCTATATCTCTTTGAATATTGCTGGACTTTAATTGCGGGTGAAATCAATCAACAGTTTGATCCTAGTGTCACGGACTTTTTTGAACGAATTATGTTATCCACTGAGATCAAGATTGCTGTAATAAAAAAGCATCCTGCTACTCTGTCCTTCTTGAATAGTGTTTACTATGAAAGTCATGAAGATGTAAAGCAGGATATTAAGATCCAAATGTCCCGCACCGATGACTTTCGCAATAAAATTGCATTTGATGGTATGGATTATTCTAAATTTAAAGATAGCGTAGACGTTGGCCTTGTAATGAAGATGCTGGTATGGATGGCGGAGGGTTTTGTAAATCCGTCGAAGCCAATTCAGGAGGAAGACCTGGATACAATTCGCAATGAATTTTATGAAAGCATGACCCTATTAAAAAATAATCTATATAAGGAGCAGTATTTATAAGAAGTTTTTTTGCAAGGGGTCATATTTAAAAAGCTTTGGATTTGCATGAAGCAGACGGCATTATTTACATCCCGCTATATTAGCCGTCAGCATTACAGCCTGTTTATTGATAGTGAGTATCTTTTATAATAATCATATTTTGAGTTTTACATTAAAAAAATGTCGTATTTTTAACCTGTACTATGATGAAATCCCACTTAATTTTCCTGAGACTACGCTAGACCAGTAGCTTATTTATTCAGCGCATAATTGCAACCTGATCTAATTAGCCTCCGAAAGAACTATTGTTTCAAGCCTTATTATTGTTAGGAGCCGCCACCTTTCCTTGCATCTGATGGTATCCTAACGAACTTAATAATAACATTTGGAGGATATTGTTATGAATGTAATTGAAATTAAGAATTTAACAAAGAACTATGTGAAAGCCCGAGGAGTTGTGGATGTAAATCTTAATGTGGAGGAAGGGGAAATCTTTGGTTTCATCGGCCCTAACGGTGCGGGAAAATCAACAACAATAAGAACCTTGCTGGGTCTGATCTATCCCACCAGCGGTACTGCTACAATCTTTGGAAAAAGCTGTACCATGTACCCTGAAGTTAGAAAAGAACTAGGCTACCTGCCTTCCGAGGTGTTCTATTACGACAATATGAAGGTAATGGATTTGTTAAAATACTCTGCCAGCTTTTATAAAAAAGATTGCAGCAAACGAATACTTGAATTAGCTGAGATAATGGATCTGGATTTAAAAAAGAAAATTGATGATCTTTCCTTTGGTAATAAAAAGAAGGTTGGTATTGTTCAGGGTCTGCTTCACGAGCCCAGGCTGATAATTTTGGATGAGCCAACCAGCGGCCTGGATCCCCTGATGCAGCAAAAATTCTTTGATCTTATTGCAATGGAGAATAAAAAAGGGGCTACCGTCTTCTTCTCCTCCCATATTCTCAGTGAGGTTCAGAAAATGTGCAGCCGCGTAGCTTTTATTAAGGATGGCAGTATCATTAAGACTGAAAAGATGAGCACCCTTCAGGAAAATAGCTATAAGAGATTTATGCTGGAGGGAAAGTCTGGCATCGATAAGGATAAATTCAATATCAACGGTGTAAGCAGCTTTGTAGTAAAAGATAATACTGCCAGCTTCATTTTCAAAGGCAATCTAAATTCTATCATGAAGACAATCAGTGAAATTGAACTGCGTAATATCTCCATTGAGGAGCCTGATCTGGAAGAAATATTTATGCACTATTATGCGAAGGAGGCTAAATCCTCCATAAAACCAGAGGAGGCTAAATCCTCCTCAAAAACAGAGGGAGCCAAATCCTCCTCAAAACCAGAGGAGGATTGAATATATGAATATCTTTCTTTATGAATTAAAATCCCTTAGAAAGTCCATGCTGTTATGGACGCTTAGTATCTTGGCGCTGGCCGCCCTGTACCTCTCCATCTTTCCCAGCATGGCGAAGGATGCGGAGGAATTCAAGCAGCTGCTGGCAAGCTATCCGCCTGCGATCAGAGCTATGCTTGGAATTAACCTGGATTATATCACCTCACTGTTAGGTTTTTATTCGATGATATTTACCTTCATTATCCTGTGCGGCGCTATTCAAGCTATGAATCTGGGGGTTTCCATCCTTTCGAAAGAATCCAGAGAACGTACTGCTGATTTTCTTCTGGTGAAGCCTGTATCCCGAAGTGTTATTGTAAGTGCAAAGCTTTTGGCCGCAGTTGTTACTCTTGTTATAACGAATATTATTTTCCTTAGCTTATCAACCCTTCTGGTAACCCTGGAGGATTCTCAGAATTTCAGCTTAAAGCTGTTTATCCTGATTAATCTCACCATGTTTTTTGTACAGCTTATTTTTATTGCAATTGGTATGCTGGTATCTTTATTTTTTAAGAAAATAAAAAATGTACTTCCGATTTCCCTGGGCGTTGTCTTCGGCTTTTATTTAATCGGTACACTACTTATAACAGACCCTAGCAATAAGGCGGAACGTATCCTTTCTCCTTTTAAGTATTTTGATATTACTTATATTATCAATAACGGCCGCTATGAACCCTTCTATCTTATCGTCAGTGCAGTCATTATAGCTGCTGCCATAACCTGCAGCTATATTCTATACAACCGAAAGGATATTCATGCTGTAAGCTAACAAAAGATATAATCAGCTGTCTATGAATCAATCGAAAGGCATGGTGTATTATTATGAATATATTTATTCATGAATTAAAAGCAAATAGAAAAGCTTTAATCATTTGGAGTGTGTGCATGGCGCTGCTGGTAATCAGCGGTATGGGCAAATATAGTGCCTACTCCACCAGCGGCAGTGCAGGTAATGAGGTATTCGATCAGCTGCCCAATACGATGAAGGTATTGTTGGGACTAAGCGGTTTTGAAGTATCTAAAATAAGCGGTTTTTATGCCTTCTTATTTCCTTATATTGAAATTACCGCTGCAATTCATGCTGCATTGATCGGCAGCGGAATCATTGCAAAGGAGGAACGAGATAAAACCACAGAGTTTTTAATTGCAAAACCGACTTCAAGAAAGCATATTATAACCTCCAAGCTTCTGGCTGCACTTTTTAACGTAATTGTGATTAATGCTGTGTCCATGCTATCCTCTTTCGCTATTGTACCTGCTTTTCATGCCGGAGAGGATATTACGGGCGAAATAGTCCTTCTGCACCTCATTATGTTTATTGTTCAGCTAATCTTCTTAACGCTGGGTGCATTACTTTCCTCCGCTTTCAGAAAATCCAGATCCGCTGGCTCTATCGCTGCCAATATTGTTTTGATCGGCTATATCATCTCCAAAGTGACTGATTTGGTAGAACATCTGCGGGTATTAAACATCTTTTCACCCTTTACTTATTTTAGTCTGGAGAAAGCAGTAAATGCAAAGGAGCTAAGCCTTCCAATTACGCTTATTTCGCTGATGCTAATTGCTCTGTTTACTTCCTTCACTTATTTCTTCTATCAAAGAAGAGATATGAATATCTAGCCTATAGAAAAATGTTACTATTGATTATCTTTCTACCACTCTTTTAAAGTATCTAACAAGGAAGAGTTACAATTTGGCAGCTCTGCCCTTGTTTCAGGCCTTTATTGCAAATGGAATTGTTACGCAATGATATTTCCTTTGTGATTAAGTGCCGGAACTTGGGGGGAGCTGCTATTATATGCAATTCTTACAACGCAAATGAATGGAAGCTCAAATTTTTAAATATAATGTATATTGACTGCTAAAAATCTTGTGATATAATGTAATTTAGTTAGGCTCCTAAGTAATTTAATTAAGAATAAGACACATAGGGATGTCGGCATCCGCTGTGTAAAAAATCGCCAACCCAAAGCAGGTATTCTTCGCTTTCGTGGTTGGTATTTCACACCTAAGGAGGTGATATCAATAAATGTTGGAGGAAGTCAGACAAATCACAAGAAATTTTGGAGAAATTGCAAAGTCTTTTCATCTATTAGCCTTTCATAAGTCAATTAATCAAAATCTACATCCAGGACTGCCAAAACTATTAGCATTAATAAAAAACAAAGAAGGTATTTCCCAAAAAGAGTTAGCAACCACGATTTGTGTGAAGCCATCTACCATTACTGGTATGTTAAATACGCTTGAGTCAAATCAATATGTCTATCGAAAGGTTGACGAAACGGATAAACGAGTTATGAGGGTGTATCTGACACCGAAGGGAAAAGAGCTGGCTACGCAAAGCCAATTACTTATGAAACAGCTCTCAGAACAGCTATTTGAAGATTTTAGCCCGGAAGAGCTCCACTCCTTACTAACCTTGTCAAATAAGATGATTGACAATTTACGCAAATTTGACACATAACCTTTGGCGTGGCTCATTCTTGCTTTGAGTTTGCAATCGCCTAGAAAAATAATTAAGAAAATTAATTAGATAATTGCGAAACAATATAGTTATTGTAATTATACACACAACACATACTATTTCTACGCTCCAACGCTTCCTTCGGGCTTAGCTTCCGCTTCGAAACAGTATATGTTGTGTATACAATAGCTAAAGTTTCTGAGTTTCGCAATTACCTAAAGAAAATTAATTTATGAAAGGAAACAATATGCTCAAGTTAATGAAATTTTTACAGAAATCAGTTGGAGCAATCATAATAGTTGTCCTGCTATTGATTCTTCAGGCTTATACTGATTTATCATTACCTACCTACACCTCTGAGATTGTAAATATAGGTATTATGAGAAATGGTATTGCCACCTCAGTACCAGAGGTACTACGGGGGACGGAGCTAGATCGTCTTAGCCTATTCATGTCTCAGGAAGAAAAGGATACCGCTCTTCCCCACTTTAACTTAATGACTAAGGATAACTATAGTGCAGATCAGTGGGCTGATTACCTAAAAAAATATCCTTTGCTCGAAACAGAAAAATTATATCTTTTTGACGGTGAAAACATAGATCAGGTGGCTGATGCCTTAGCACTTCCCTCCACGATTGTATTTTTACTGGAAGGAACCGAAGACACCTCCGTACAAATGCAGCAGCAGATTCTTGCGAACCTTCCTGATGCGGTAAAACAGGGCGGAGGAGATTTATTCACAATTTTGCCAATTCTGCCGGCAGAGAACCAACAGCAGCTGGTGGATGGCATTAAGGAAAAATTCAGCTCAATGCCGGATACAATGCTGGTATCCTCCGCTTCCGCTTACATTAAGACGGAATATCAAGCCATTGGTATGGATATTGACCAGTTGAGAATTAATTACATCATCAATGTGGGTCTGAAAATGATTGGTTTTGCTTTGCTTGGTATGTTAGCCTCCATCCTGGTAACACTAATTGCATCCCGCGTTGCAGCACGAATGGGCCGCGATCTGCGCAGTAATGTATTTCAAAAGGTGGTCTCCTTCTCCCACAAGGAAATGGATCAATTCTCCACTGCTTCCTTGATCACGAGGAGTACCAATGATATCCAGCAGGTTCAAATGCTGATTGTAATGTTGATCCGTATTGTTATCTATGCCCCAATCTTAGCGCTTGGCGGAATCTACAAGGTAGTGCAGACAGATACCTCTATGTCCTGGGTTTTAGCTGTTGGCGTAGGAGCAATCTTTATTCTCATTGGAACATTATTTGTAGTAGCAATGCCAAAATTCAAGATTATGCAAAAGCTGGTGGATCGCATCAACCTGGTAACCCGCGAGATTCTTACGGGCCTTCCTGTTATCCGTGCTTTCAGTACCGTCAAGCACGAAGAAGAACGCTTTGATCAGGCTAATATGAATCTTTCCAGAAACACCTTATTCGTATCCCGTATCATGACCTTCATGATGCCGATGCTTATGATCATCATGAACCTGGTATCCATCCTAATTCTCTGGGTAGGTGCCCATGGTATTGAAGATGGTACCATTCAGGTTGGTGATATGATGGCCTTCATTCAATATACCATGCAGATCATAATGTCCTTCTTAATGCTGACCATGATCTCAATTATGCTTCCAAGAGCAACTGTTGCTGCAAATCGTATTGATGAGGTACTCTCCACAAAGGCCAGTATTCTGGATCCAGAAAAACCGGAACCAGCAAATCCTACCAAGAAGGGTGTCCTGGAATTCCGAGATGTCTGTTTCCGGTATCCAAATGCAGAGGAGGATGTATTATCTAACATCAGCTTCCTGGCAAAGCCCGGTGAAACTACAGCCATTATCGGCAGCACCGGCAGCGGTAAATCAACCTTGATTAATCTGATTCCAAGGTTCTATGACGTAACAGGCGGAACAATCCTGCTGGATGGAACGGATATCAGAGCACTTTCCCAGAAGAACCTTAGAGAGAGGCTTGGTTTGGTTCCGCAAAAAGGTATTCTGTTCAGCGGAACGATTGAGTCTAATATTAAATTCAGTGATTCTCAGATGGATGATGAATTTATGAAGAAGGCTGCCCGAATAGCGCAGGCGCAGGAATTTATCGATAATAAGACGGAAGGCTATGATACCTCCATCTCTGAGGGTGGAACTAATGTCTCCGGTGGTCAGAAGCAGCGTCTCTCAATCGCCAGGGCGATAGCAAAAGATCCCGAGGTATATATCTTTGATGATAGCTTCTCTGCACTGGATTATAAAACAGATGCCTCACTCAGAAGAACACTGAAGGAAGAACTTACTGACAGAACGCTTCTGATTGTAGCCCAGCGTATCAGTACCATCATGAATGCAGAACAGATTCTTGTTCTGGATGATGGTAAGATTGTAGGAAAAGGAACACATAAAGAGTTATTAAGAGATTGTGAAGTATATCAGCAGATTGCATCATCCCAATTATCAAAGGAGGAGCTGGAACATGAGTAGAGAAGAAAATAATAAACCATCAACTGCTCCTGGCAGGAGAAGAATGGGTCCTGGATTCGGAGGTCCTCCAGGAATGATGCCCGGTGAAAAGGCGAAAGATTTTAAAGGCACCATGGGTAAGCTGTTAAAGGTTCTTTCCAAATATAGAATCGGATTTTTTATTGCCTTTGTCTTTGCAGTAGGCAGTACCATCTTTTCGATCATCGGCCCAACAATCATGGGTGATGCAACCACCGAAATTGCAGAAGGACTAATCGATAAGATCAAAGGCGGAGAAGGAATTGATTTCACTGCTCTTGGAAAGATACTCCTTACCTTAATTATCATATATGTCATCAGCTCAATCTTCTCCTTCGTCATGGGCTGGATCTTATCTGGTATTGCAATGAAGGTAAGCTATCAGTTCCGTAAGGATATCTCAGAGAAAATACACCGTATGCCAATGAATTTCTTTGACACCCATTCCCATGGGGAGATTCTCTCCAGAGTGACGAATGATGTTGATACCTTGAACCAAAGCTTAAATCAGAGCTTGATTCAGTTGATTACTTCGTCGGTATCCATTGTCGGTGTGCTTATCATGATGCTGCGAATCAATGTATATATGACCCTGCTAGCGCTTTTGATTTTACCGATCTCCATTCTTTTGGTAAGTCAGGTTATTAAGAAATCGCAGAAATACTTTAAGCAGCAGCAGGAATATCTGGGTCATGTGAATGGTCAGGTAGAGGAAGTATATGGTGGTCACACCATCATTAAGGCCTATAATAAAGAAGAAGAATCCCTGAAGGAATTCAATGAAAAAAATGATAAGCTTTATGAATCCGCCTGGAAATCACAGTTTTTATCCGGTCTCATGATGCCAATCATGGCCTTTGTAGGAAATATCGGCTATGTTGGTGTTGCCATCCTTGGCGGTTACCTGGTAATAAAGAATCAGATTAAAATCGGTCAGATTCAATCCTTCTTCCAATATATCCGAGGCTTTACACAACCGATCAACCAGCTGATGCAGGTAGCAAATATGTTCCAGTCTACTGCTGCAGCAGCGGAGCGAGTATTTGAATTCCTAGGTGCTGAGGAGGAAGTACAAACTGTTCAAAATCCTGTATCCATCACAGGCTTAAGTGGAAATGTAGAATTCAAGGATGTTCACTTTGGCTATAACCCGGATAAGATCATTATCAATGATTTCAGCACGAAGGTATATAAGGGTCAGAAGATTGCTATCGTAGGACCTACCGGTGCCGGAAAGACTACAATTGTAAAGCTATTAATGAGATTCTATGATATTAACAGCGGACAGATTCTGATCGATGGTCATAACATTCAAGACTTCAACCGAAGTGACCTTCGTAAAATGTTTGGTATGGTGCTTCAGGACACCTGGTTATTTAACGGAAGTATTATGGAGAATATCAGATACAGTAAATTAAATGCTACTGACGAGGAAGTAATAAAGGCTGCTAAAGCTGCCCATGTGCATCATTTTATCTCCACCCTGCCGGATGGCTATCAGATGATTCTGAATGAAGAAGCCAGCAATGTATCCCAGGGTCAGAAGCAGCTGCTCACCATTGCCCGTGCTATATTGGCTGATCCTAAGATATTGATTCTCGATGAGGCTACCAGCTCCGTCGATACCAGAACTGAGCTTTTGATCCAGAAGGCTATGGATACTCTGATGAAGGGCAGAACGAGCTTTATTATAGCGCATCGTTTGTCAACAATCCGTGATGCAGATCTTATTCTTGTTATGAATGACGGTGATATTGTAGAGCAGGGTAACCATGAAGAGCTGCTGGCGAAAGGCGGCTTCTATGCGAACCTGTATAATTCACAGTTTGAGAAGACAGCTTAGAAGACTTGACTGTTTGCTTTGAAATGATTGATTAATTTAGTTTTTATAAAAGGCGGGAAATCACGATTGATTCCCCGCCTTTTATGTTCTATTTTTAATCTGTGATTTCTTTTTTACTTCTCAAGCTTTGCCGCCTCGATCTGAGCTGCAAGATCATTTAAATAGACCCATCGATCCATCTTCTCCTCCAGCGTCTGCTCCAGCTCTTCCTTTTGCTTCATCAGTTCATTCAGCTTTGAATACTCCGTCGCTGCTTTGCCAATTGCCTCTTCTGTCTCAAGAATCTTATTCTCCAGCTCCTCAATTACAGAGTCAATCGTATCATACTCCTTCTGCTCCTGATAGGTGAATTTGGGCTTGCTGCTCTTCTGTTTCCAAGTGGAAACGCTGGCCTTCTGTTCCTGTACCTCATTACCTCTACTTCCAGCGGCACTTGGTTCTTTCTCTTCCCTCTGGGATCTCGCATCCTGATAATCGGTGAAATTGCCCTCATATTGCCGAATCATTCCCTCTTCAAAGGAAAAGATGCGCGTAGCGATCTTATCCAGAAAATAGCGGTCATGGGAGACCGTTACTACTATCCCCGGAAAGGTCTCCAGATAATCCTCCAGGATTGTCAGCGTCTGTATATCCAGATCATTGGTAGGCTCATCTAAAATCAAGATATTGGGAGCCTCCATTAGTACCTTTAATAGATAAAGTCTTCGCTTCTCACCACCGGAAAGCTTTGCGATCTGAGTGTATTGCATCGAACTGGTAAATAAGAACTTCTCACACATCCCGGAGGCTGTCACAGTTCCTTCCGAGGTCTGGATATATTCTGGGGTTTCTTTGATATAATCAATGACCCGAAGCTTCTCATCCATATATTCATTCTCCTGAGAAAAATATCCCAGTTTAATGGTCGTGCCTGTTTCAATAGTTCCGCTGTCCGGCTCCAGCATTCCTGTCAGTATATTCAGCAGAGTTGATTTCCCGCAGCCATTTGGACCAATGATGCCGATTCTATCACCGGGCAAAAGGATGTAGGTAAAATCCTGAATCAGCTGCCGTTCTCCAAAGCCTTTGCTGATGTTAGTTAGCTCTATCGTTTTCTTACCCATTCTGGAAGACAGGGCATTAATCTCAACTTTGCCATCTGCTTCTATGGACTGTCGATCTCTTAGTTCCTCAAAGCGTTGAATATGCGCCTTCTGTTTTGTGGATCTGGCTCTTGCTCCGCGCTGCATCCATTCCAGCTCCATTCGAAATAAGCTCTTCGCCTTACGTTCTGTCGCCAGCTGCATCTCTTCACGTTCAGATTTCAATTCTAAGAACTTGGAGTAATTCGCTTGATAGGAGTAGATATTTCCCTTATCAATTTCAATAATTTTATTCGTCACCTTATCCAGGAAATACCGATCATGGGTAACCATAATAAATGCCCCACGATACTTCATCAGATAATCCTCCAACCACTCCACCATCTCATGATCCAAATGGTTCGTCGGCTCATCCAGAATCAGTATTTCAGCAGGAGTCAGCAATGCCCGCACCAAAGAAGCTCGTTTTTTTTGCCCTCCCGATAGTTTTTCCGGAGAAGCATCCACATCTGCAATGCCCAGCTTTTGCAGCATTGCTTTGGCCTCGCCTTCCAGGTTGCGGTATTCTTCCTCCGCTTTTTGATTTAAGACTACATTCTGGAGAATGGTCAACGTATCATCAAAAACGGGCGTCTGGGGCAGATATCCGATTCGTACCTTCTTGCCTCGTATCACTGCACCACTGTCCGGCTCCTCAAGACCAGCGATAATTCTTAACAAGGTGGATTTACCGGTGCCATTAATACCGATAATTCCGATTTTCTCGCCCTCGTTTATGCCAAAAGTCACATTATCAAAAAGCAATCGCTCTGTGTAGCTTTTGCTCATGTTTTCTACAGTTAATAAATTCATAACGTCTTTGAACCTTTCCTATTCATTTCGTCTGATTGTCAGTGCTCTCTTTCTCGTTATATACTATCCCAAGGCAAAAAGCAACCTTTTTTCCTACGAAAACACCGTTGTTATTTCTCTCTGATATGTGCAACCAGTGAAATAAGACGATATGCAGCTTCTGAAAGGAAGAGGGGAGCATACCTGTAAAAGGCAGAAAATGCCCTGACGGAAAGCTTTCTGCTATCCGGTAATAAAGGGTCGTTCTTCCAGGGTGATTCTTTCGCTACCCTTAAGTACTCCTCCTTCATGGGATGGGTGCAATTTTCTTCCCAGGGTCTTCCCACCAGTCCCGTTGTAAAATGTAAAACTGCCGGATTTTTCTTAGCTTCCTCCAGTTCACTCTGTGAATAAAAATGATTCATAAAATAAATTCGCCGAATGGTTTTGGCAGAAAAGGAATAAATATTCGAGGTTGCATTATACCTAGGTGCAACAATGCACTTCTTATTTTTACAAACACCATTAATGGTTCCCTGATCATGGTGTGGCACATTACCGTTAAATTTACGGATAAATTCCATGAATTGTGCTTCCAAATGCTGCTCACGCCAACCAGCCAGGTTAATAAGCAGAATTCCTGCATTTACATAATATTCTTCCGCGTCCAGGCCAATCTTCTTTAGAAAAAAACTGTCCACAGTATCACGAACTCCGGCAACCATATAATTATCCAGCTTTGTATTCCAATAATCCCTTAAGGAAGCTCTGACGATTGTATCACAATCCAAATACAGAATACGTTCACACTCCTCAGGGATAATGGAGGATAAAAATAGTCTTGCGTAAGAAGCTACAGCAATCTTTCTTACCCCCATCTGTAAATCCAAACTGGAAACCGCTGCCTCCATGGAGCAAAAATATATCTCCCGATTATTTTGTTCCGCTATGGACTTAAGCTTCTCCTGATTTTCAGCTCCTATACCGCAATCCAGTACATATACCACAATTTCCTTAAACTCCTGATTGGAATGAAACAAGGATAGCATGGAAATGCCAAGATATTTTGCATAGTTATCATCCGCTGCATAGGCAACACACATTTTCTGATTTTGATCCATCTTTACTCAGCTCCTCCATCTACTGTACTTTTTGTACCTTCTGTGTTTCCTACATTTCCTGCTCTATTCGTACTTTCTTTATTTTTAGTAGTCTCATTACCTCCTGCACTATCTGTACTTTCTTCGCTATTTGTACTTTCTGCGCTGTCTGTTCCTCCTGCACTGTCTGCTCCTCCTGTGCTGTCTGTACTTTCTGCACTGCCTGTACTTTCTGTGCTGTCTGTTCCTCCTGTGCTAGCTTTATTTTCTTCCACATCCCAGCCATTTGCCTTAATCACATAATTATAATCCGATAAATAATCTATTTGCAAATTATAAGGATTATAAGTATTCTGCTCCAGGATATACGCTACATAAATATCATCTTCAAAATATACTTTAAAATTTCGGGGATATACCTTCAACATTTTTTGAGCCCAGTAATATGCCTTGGACTCAATGATCGCTCGCTGGAAGAAGTAGTCCTGTGAGTTTTCTAGATTGATGAAATCCATCGCTGCATATTTTAAACTTACTCCAACAGATCCATAGGTGTAGTCCTGTAAAACCTTTTTTTCAACAAAAAAGAATACATATTTCGTAGGAAAGGTAAATGCGTCCTGATTTCCATCCACCATATCGATAAATTTTGTAAGCTCTGTTTTTCGGCCATAGTCACGTACATCGTAAAACTCTTCTGTCGGTGAAACAATGGTATAGCTAAGTCTCTCATAGGACTTCTTAATATTACGGGTAAGATATTCCGATTCATTATAATAAGCCTGATTGACATCAAAGAAGGCATGATACCAACCCATCTCTACAATAAGAATTGCAACTAACCCGCACATCCCCAAGGAAATCATGTTTAAAACGGTTCGATAATAGCGATTTTTCCATCTGCCCAAGATACGGAAAGCAAAATCCAGCGGCAGCATAAAGATCAGTCCGATAAAGGGTTCCGCAAAGGTAGAGGCTCTGGCAGCAGCTATCAATTCAACGATTCCTAAGGTTTGAGCAGCACCAATGATGCATAAAATAATCATATTAAGAATCATTGCAATATAATCATGTCCGATGCATCTGGTTTTTCTCCAGAGCAACATTAGCAACCCGCAAAAAAAGCCGATCAGCATACAGAGAAACATCACTTGAGTAGCACTGCTGCCAAACATAGCCATTAGTCCAAAGTTATACATCCCCTCAAAGACAAAGATTACGATCTCCAGCGGTGTCATAGAGAAATAATCCACCTTAGAACTCTTCTTCTCTCCATCATTCCCTGCATCATTATTTGGCGAAGTATTTTCCGGGGAATTCGGATCCTGACTACCCAGCCCCTGTTTTGTCGCCAGCTGATCCTGATAGTTCGCATCGCTGCCCTTCCATTCCTCGTCCGCAATTACGCTGGTAGCCCAAGCCATAGATTCCTGAAAAGGAATTCCCTTGGCGTAACAAGCTCCCATCGGCAAAACCGCAATTACTCCGCCCATGATTCCACAAAACATAATTGGGATGAGGTATTGCTTCTTAAGTATTCTAGGCATATAGGCCAGTCCAATCGCGATTACCAGGAAGACAGCTGCTATTGCAGTATAAAAATGATAAGCAACTACAAGTGCTACACACAACATCAGCAGAATTGCTTCCGAAGTGATATATCTGCGATTAATATAGGAATTGATTCGGAAGAACCTTCGAAGTCCGGAATCACTCTCAATTACAAACTTCTTCCTGTCTTCGTGGAGATACCGGATCATAAAGTAAGCTAAACCCACTACAGTATACATTCCGGCTTCCTGAGGCAAAGATGCGGCAAAGCGGCTCTGATTCAGCATAAAGCTAATTATCATAACCACCGCAATGGGAGTGTATTTCGCATAAAATATCTCCTTTGCTAATAGAAATAATGCTATCATCAAAAGAACGGTTTGATACGCTCCGGCATATAACATAATTTCACGCAGGTTAATTCCAGCTATAATTCGAATAAGATACACCATTGCATGCATACCAAAAGGATAAATACCATTCGAAAACAAGGTTCCGTGCTCCAGATCATAAATCCAGGACTGATGAACCGGAATGTCTGAGAATTGGTAACAGTGGTAATACATTACATTATGTGTTAAGAACCAAATATTATAAATAACCAGCGCTGTCAGAAGCAACCCCTCCAGCCAATTGGCTTTAAGATAGCTCCAGATGGGTAAGCGGCGAAACCTTTTAAAGCTTTCCTTGAAATAATCCGCCAATCCTATCATTATGAATTTTAAAAAACGTTCTTCCTTATAAGCATTCCACAGCTCACCCATATACCTTCTACATCGGCCAAATACTTTCTTGTCAGAGAAATTCCAGAGAATCAGAGTGTAAACTAATATATTTGATCCAAGGATGGTATATCGATTACAGATATCAAAAAAGCCCAGTAACAATACCAGATTAATCTGGAGACTGGCTTGCGTAATAACACAAAACCAAAATCTGTAGCCATAGCTCTTATTCTTAAGATACTTTCTCCATACAATGAGCGGGATTATAAAATCTCTTATTACGCAACAGAGCAATACCTTTATCAGGGACAATACATATGCATTCGTATCGACAATCATCATTTACACTCACCTCTTTCATTATTTTACTCCTTATTGAATTAATTACTGTAAGATATTGCGAACTTCAAATACTACTTGTATTTTTCATACAATTGTTGCAGGCTCCTGTGGAAAATTAAGCCGTGCACATTCTCGATACCTTACAGCATGGAACGAAGGAATTGCCATCCGATATATGAAAATTTCACAGATTATAGCGTTTCGCAATTGTCGTTTATTTTCATTTATAAATTATTTATTGATATTTAATAGCTTTTATAGCCTAAGGTTCTTCATAATTTCGCCAACATTACGATATTCCTTACTAATCAGAATCACATAGATACCGCAGCCAACGAGATATACAATACCACCGACACAAATTTGAAGCAGCAATAGCGGTAATGCACCTATTGGCAGCCGGCAAAGCAAATATACTACTGCAAACTCAATACCGCCGCAAAGCATGAAAGGCAGCAATACATGAAATAACTGCCGGAACTTATAGACATCCCGGATTCTGATCATTTGATACACACATACCACAATTTCCGCCCCAAATGTACCAATTACGGCACCTGAGGCTCCATAGAACGGAATTAGTAACAGATTCAAGATAATATTCGTTAAGGCTCCCAAAGACACTGACCAAATATACACATGTTCCCGGTGAAAGGGTATGAGATATTGTGTCTGCACCACATTTACTATATTCATAGGTATCATCACCATGGCAAGCTGCATCGTCAAGAGAATGGTTGGAGTATATTCTGTCCCAAAAAACCATGGAACAAAGTTCGGGGCAACTCCTGCGATACCAAAGCAAAGTGCACAACAGATAAAGCTGTTAAAGCGAATGGAATTTCTCATCTTTTGTACACCTTCGTCAATGCGATTATTCGCTACCAAATTAGATATCCTTGGAAGCATTACGGTATCAAGCGCCGATAATATACCTTTTGGAATATTGATGATATTTTCGGCATATGCGTAGAAGGCCACCACAGCGGTACTGTTAACGATAACTCCAAGCATGATCTTATCCAGCCAATTATAAATACTGAGTGCAAAAAGAGGAATAAACAGCTTGGTATTTGGAACGATATGACGGATCATGTCCTCTTTTTTTAGCTTTACCCTCTTTACCTGCCGAAACAAAAAGGGAACAAGCTGAACCTGCTCAAGCAGAAAGCAAACCGACATAATACAAGTATAAACCCAAAGGTCTTTATTGGAATGCACGAATAGGAATACACCAATAATAATCAAGGTTCTGGAAATCAAGCTTCGAATCATTGTGATCCGAAACTGTTCCATTCCATAAAAGAACCAGCTGACGTCAAATAGCACGGATGCCACATAAATAAGTTGCATCCAGTATATTATTCTATCATCCTTAAATACTGTAAGAATAAGCAGGATAAAGACTGCAATGGAGATGAATGCGGTAACTAACTGCATCAAATAGATACTCCAAAACACTTTACTCCGCTGCTCTATATTCTCTCTGCAGGCAGCGATGCTCCTGTTCCCGTAATTATCCAGCCCCAGCTTACCAAACATAATAAAATAGCAGGCAACGGTACTTGAAAAAGTATAAATACCAACCTGATCTGCTCCCAGCACACGAGCTACATAGGGCGTGACCACCAATGGCAAGATACATATGGATAAGCGATATATCACATTATATATATAATTCTTTTTTTCATCTGAGCCCATGTTAAGATTTCCTTTATTGTTCAGAAGACATCTCTTTCTCCGTAACTTCCTGAATCTCCACCTTTGTATGCCGATCAAAGGCTGTTGCTGAGATTGCGATATCTCCTGTTAATATGATAGCTTTTTCAAGCGCTTTGCACCTAGCAAAGGCCTGGTGGTTAATCGAGAGTACCTTCTTTGGAATCTTTACCAATTTTAAGCTGGAGCAGCCATAGAAGGTGCGTATAGGAATACGTTCCATATGATTGGGGAACTGAAAGTAAGTCAATGCCTCACAGCATTCGAATGCAGATCTTCCAATATATTTTAAAGTATCAATCTGGGGAATTGCAACACTCTCAAGATTTTTACAATAGGCAAAGGTATGACTTCCCAGTTCTGTCAATTTTCCAGTTAAAAGAACCTTCTGCAGCCTCTTACAGCCCAAAAATGCACCGTTTTCAACCGTTTCCATCATACTGCCTGGTCCAAATTCAACCGTTAAAAGACTAACGCAACCTGCAAATACATAACGTGGAAGCCTAACGATGGCTGTCGGAAAAACATTTCCCGCCTTCTCCTGTCCCCTACTTGTATAAGTAAACATCAATTTTTTTAAAGAACAGCAAAGGGCAAAGGCTCCTCTACCGATATAAACCACGCTGGAGGGAAGAATCATCGTTTCCAATGATCTGCAGCCAGCAAATGCATAAGCACCAATTTTGCCCAGACGACTTCCTTCCTGAATTATTACATGTCTTAAATTCTTGCACTTATGAAAGGCATGTGCCTGAATTTCATGTACAGTACTTGGGATTTCAATCGATACCAACTGATCACAGCCATAGAACATACTACTCTTAATGACTGTAACATACTCTGGAATTACCAAACTCTTTAATTTATGATCAAATACGAAATCCAGCGTCTTTCGCTCATTATAGTGCCGTGCTGATGAAAAGATAACCGGTTTTTCCTCCGTCTTTTCGTCCGAAGCAACCGGAATTAATACTCTCATCTTCTCCAGCTTTCCATTTTGGATCCGAAGTATATTCCTCTTGATACGTATATCCTCTTTCATGATGGAAAGTTCTCTGTGAAGGAATTTAAACATATAGCGGAACATTTTAGCAAACATTTTAATCAGCAGAAGTACTGAGCGACTCGGAGCCTTAATAAAATAAAGAAACACATATGCAAAGTAATTCAGCCACATATAATTAATTTTAGCTAAATATAACATTTTAACATAAAACTGTTGAGCCGCCCGTTTATTAACTAAAAAGAAATCCATATATTTATATAAAATGCGCTGCCCATCTCTTAAGTTATTCCAATCATAATCCTCGTGATCCGGTGTGATCGTACATTCGCAAAGAGATAACGGAAGGCTTAGAACCTTCTGGTTTTTACTAAGCCTGAGTAACATATCCCCATCACAAAAGTTTATGAAGCTTCCATCAAAGCCCCCTGCAGCCTTCAATGCCTCCGTCCGATAAATCACCTGAGCAGACATCTTTACCGGATTATCCAAAAGCCATTTGGAGCTATCTGAGGTCAGTTGATCCACCAACGGCTCTACTACCACGTGTGATCTTCTTTTATCGATTATAACCCCGTTACTGAAGGCTGCCGCTGCCGCCGGCTCCTCTCTTAACTGCTCCATCTGCAAGAGTACCTTTGTTGAATCCCAGACATCATTACTGCTCAGATAGGCAATATATTCTCCTTCCACAAGAGAAAGCGTATAATTGCGTATCTCCGTAATCGAAAGTAATGGATCCATTTGAAGATAATTCACGCTGGGGTATGCAGCTAAATCATCCTGTAGCCCAAGGCTATAAAGACTGTTCGGCTCATTGGCATCTACGACTGTAATGTTAATGGGAGTATATATTTGGTTAAGGACACTGTTTAATGCACGCAGAATACTTAGAGACGTATTCCTTCTAGCAATTAGAACAACGCTTAGTAATGGATTCCACATGTCAATTCCTTTCCTCAAACTTCCTGTTATCCGTCAAATAAAATAGATAATTTTTACACTAAACTTCTGTTTATTGTCTTACAGCAGTTCACATTTATTGAAGCAAAAAATTACCAAGGCTGTAAACACCGGTATGATCTATCGTTGAGAATGTATTTGCAATCTGAATCGGCTGCTGTAACTGCACGTCCAAGATACCAAAGCATAAAACATAGCTTCTCTGACTCAGATCTCCAATAGGAATTATAGCATGCAGCTCAACTTTTTCATTCGGCATCCAAGTGCGAGTATCCGTATCAACAGCATACTCATATACTTCGGAAGCAGTGGCTGTTCGGATGACAAATTTAACTTCAAAGCTATGGTAACAGGGTGCAAAACCTATGTTAATCATCTTGACTGCTGCCTTTAAGGAGTTCTTATCTGAATTGACACATAGGCTTACCTCTCCCAGTGTAAAACGATAACCTAAATGCGCTGCAATATATTCAAAGGCAGTTTTATCCTTCCAGAGAGTACCAGCAGAGCTGATTCGATCTGCTCTCCATTTATTAAGTACCTGTTCATCATATTCGCAGTGCAAATAGGATACTCTCATCTTCCTTAAGGTTTCCACCGCAGGTTCTGCATCATTATAACGGCACTCGTTAATTACTTCGCCCCCATTCGATACATATCTGCATAATTTATATTGAAATTCCAGCTCTTCTTCACGAAGCCATTTGTCACTATAGGACTTAGAATCTGCTGCGCTAATACTGCCATAGGTTCCAAAATCGGCTTCTGAAGCCATCATTGCATCGTTGAACAACGCAAATCTTGCTTTTTGAATATCAGTAAAGGCTGCATTTTCATCCAGCGGCTGGTAGGTTTTAAAAATCATTCTCCAAAAGCTGGGGCACCGAAGTGCTATCTGCGTTTTATCTCCAACGCATTCATATAGATGCTTTGCCAGACGTGTCATATTTCGCTCACTAAGATAGCGGGAGCTGTGCATCTCTCCCCAGCTTCCAATAAATAAACCTTGCAGAACATAGATATACTTCGTAAATTCCTTCAACAGAGGACCTAATTGACTCATATGAGCTAATATAATCGAAACATCCTTAGGCTCGTTTAAGACACCCTTTCCTTCCCAATCATATACGAAGCGAAGGATCATTTGTTTTTCCTGAGCTGAAAAATGAAGAAAGATACGTCTAATATTTTGCAAAGCCTCTTCTGATAAAGGTGCTTCTTGAAAGGGGAGCAAATTTATCTCTACCAGACACAACTGCTGGTTAGTCTTAATTGAAATATTCTCGATCAATTCACCCTCTGGCTGCATTCTTTCACAGTCTGCAAAAAAACGAAATATTGCATAAAATCCACAGTATGGATTATTCAATGCCTCTGCCTTTTCTGTTCTCGGAAGAGGCATCCATTTTATCTTATGAATCGTACCATTTCGAGACATATTTGAACCTTTCTATTCCCACAGTAACGGATCAAACAGCAGAACTTATTTCTGCAATCCACTTTTAATACGCGATATCACCGTCCAAATGCTAAGAGGCATGATCATCATATATATCATCTGCTTGAACAATCCGGTATGCATACTGATACCGGCAGTTCTTTCATGCATCACAGAAGCTGTCTCCTCAACACGAAAGCCTAACAAAAGCATCTGAATTATCATATTAGCATCGGGGTAGAAGTAATCAAAGTTTCCATAACTAGAATAATATGTAAATGCTTTTTTGTTCAAACCCTGTAAGCCGGAGGTTGGATCTGTGATGGTTTTTCCTGTGACCCTCTTAATTATCCAGGAAAACATAGAAAGGGATACTTTTTTTATCCCTGAAATTTGAAAAGAGTGGCTTCCTTCAACAAATCGGGAGCCGATAACAATATCCGGAAAGTAACCTTTTGCATCCGGTGTAGTGAGACATTCATAAATATGTGCTATATTAGATATATTATGCTGTCCATCCGCATCCATTTGAATAACATAATCGTAGCCACGGCGAACCGCATATTTATATCCCACCTGAAGTGCGGAACCATAACCCAAATTAAATACATGCGTAACTACAGAAACATCATAGGTCTTGGCAATAAAGCCGGTTTGATCCGCTGAGGCATCATTTACAACTAATATATCCGCAAAGCTTCTAATCTGTGGTGTACACAACTGATCAAATAAGGGTACCATATTTTCTTCTTCATTAAATGCAGGGACTATAATCAGTACTTTATTCATAGCTACCTTCCTCCTCTTCGTTCAACATTGCCAGCATACTTTCCAAATCCTCCGGAAACTCCATTTTTTTCTCTAATACATGCTTGGCGTACTCTTTCTGTAGCTCAGGGTCATCTATAAGCCGTTCCAGCACACTCACTAAATTCTCTACATTCAGTGTCAGCAGAATGCCATCATATCCTGATTTAATCTGTTCCGTATTGCCGGTGCAATCGGAGGCTACAATCGCCTTGCCCAGTATTTGCGCTTCCTCTATTGCTATACTCTTACCTTCAAAACGTGTGGCATGCACATAAATGTCCGCCTGTTTCATAAATGGATATGGATTATCTCTAGCTCCCATTAAAATAAAGTATTCCTCCACGCCATACTTTTTAATCAGAATTTCTAAATTTCGCCGTTCCGTTCCTTCTCCGATCACATACCAACGTACTGGATAGCCATCTTTTCTCAACCTTGCCAGTGCCTCTATTGCAATATCATATCCCTTTTGATAATGTAACCGTCCCACCGTTACCAACCGAATTCCATTAAACCCATCCGTAAAGCCCTTTTCTTCCACAGCTTTTTTACGTATTGCCTCCTGGTCCAACAGGTTTCGAAATAGCCTTACCTTCCCCCTGTATTCCGGATAAACGCTGCAAAATTTTTCGCCAACCTCTTTCGAAACGACAAAGACCCTCTCCACTTCACTGTAGCAATTCTGGTCCATCCACGGTGTATAACCCGCTTCCTTATAATCGATATGGATAAACGCCGCCTTATGGCGTGCCTTAACCTTGTCTGACAAAAAATATGCAGCCGCTCCTTCAATATATGCCACCGCTAGATCATAGCTTTCCGCAAGAGCAGGACGCCCATCAGCTAAAAGTCTCCATAAAAGCTTATCATACTGAAGCTTCCTGCCAGAAGCCCTTTGCTGCCTCATATTTTCTATCATATATCCCAGTAAGCGAAAACCAGTCAGCCTATAGAAGAATGCATATATCACTGATCTTAAAACACACAAATGTCCGACGAAGGAATGCACGGATCCTTTATTAATCCGTTTATTCAAAATATGCACATGCTCCGGTATCCGTTCAAACAACTCACCACATGGAATAACAGTGTAAAGCGATAGATCATATCCTCCCATGGAATCCAACCTTTTTAACAGTTCAATTAAAGCAGTCTCGGCACCGGCTCTTCCCATTGTATTAATAATAAACAAAAGCTTTTTTTTCATTCTCCTGACTTCTCCATACCTTTCTTGTCTTCCACAGGTAGCAATGACTGCCGGGGCAGCTCCTTTAAATGACTGTTTTCTTCATTTAATAATGATACTTGCATAGCAAGCTCCTGGACTCTTGCCGTTAACTCCGCATTCGTCCTGTAGCAATTGAAAATACCAAAGATTGCAAGAATGATTGCAATTGCAAATATAATGGAGGGTGCATACTCCACTCCAAAGGTGTCCGAAACAAAGTATACCAGCTGAGGAACGAGCCCAAATACGATAATAATCCCTCCACCTATAATCCAAAAAAGACTCTGCCTCTCTGTCATTTTTCGCACGATACTGGCTTTTCGCGCCATAAAAATCAGAATAAGACCTGAAATACAAACAAAGAAACGTAACATTACAGACATATCTGGGTTCTCCTTCCTTAGGCTTTTATTTCTATCGCTTTATTTCTTTATCGTTTATAGACTTCTGAATCCGGCATATCTTCATATACCTGCTTTAATACTGTCCCCCTGCAGAAAACATGACTGTCCAGATTTTTCTCAATCCAGCGCAATCTAAAGTAAGAAAAGGTGAAGGCAAGAAAAGAAGCAACTGTAAATCCAAGCCCATACCATATGACCGGCAACCTGGCTGCTATCATAGAGCCGGCAAGGGAGATTCCAGCAAAAATCACACTATTCATGAATGCGCCCGTCAAATCATCAAAATAATACAAAAATAGCATCTCAGAATACATAAGGAAAGATATGAAATATCCCACCGATAATTGTGGATATATCTCCATAATCATTCCTGAAAAGCCTGCAATCGGGAGAATGACAATTGCAACCAGATAGACTACAGCTGACACAATAAACTGAAGATGAGCCAGCGACAAAAGCTGGGAGGAAAGTCCCAGGAACATTCTTTTTTTTGTTTTCTCTATACTATCCAGCTTTCCGCCAATCACAGCTTCTATATAAGCCTTATACCTATCATGAAAATGCATCTCCACCCTGGAGATAAATAATACGCTGGCGGAGATATTGGTAAACATGGCCAGGCAGGATGCCATATCATAGGACTGATTCGAGACATAGGTGTCACGTACCACCAGACGCCACGCTTGAGTCCAATATACGAAATTATGAAGAAACAGCCCTAGTGTATATAAGAAATTAGATGCAATTAGCTTCCAATAAACGCGAAAATACCTTAATACCTCCCCGAATTTATGACTATTTGCAGGAAAA
>JAEWMZ010000433.1 GCA_023392995.1 Bacillota bacterium | reverse complement strand
GTACCCTGCGACCTGTTATATAGGCAGTTAATATTATGATGTTACTTGCTATGGTTTATATGCAAAATATAATGCAAATTGAATTTTTTGTCAATGTAGATTAAAATAAATAGGTAAGCCCTACAGCAGTATTATAGGTTATGCGGCAATTAAGCCGTTAAACTGTAAAGCATAGAAAGGAATGGTCATAATATGAAGAAAAAAAATTATCAATATCTGTTGTTTGATTTGGATGGAACACTAACCGATCCAAAGCTGGGAACTGTTAACGCCATTATCCATGCACTGGAATACTACGGTGAACAGGATATGAAATTAGAGTTAATGGATCAGTTTATCGGTCCACCGCTTATAGAGTCCTTTCAGAAGTATTATGGCTTTTCGGAAGAAAAAGCCGGCCTCTGTATAAAGAAATATCGAGAATATTATAGTGAAACTGGACTTTATGAGAATTACATGTACGAGGGTGTGGATAACATGCTTCAAACTTTGAAGGCTCGTGGAAAAGTGATTCTTCTGGCAACCTCAAAGCCCCAGGAATTTGCAAGAATAATATTAGAACACTTTAATTTACTGAGTTATTTTGACTTTGTCGCAGGAAGCCAGCTAAATGGTGAGAGAATTCATAAGGCAGATGTGATTCGGTATGCCCTGGGGGAGATGGGGATACGTGATATCTCAGAGTGTATCATGATCGGAGACCGAATGCATGATATTCTTGGAGCAAAGAAAGTTGGTATGGATTCCATGGGGGTTCTCTATGGCTATGGCAGCCGGGAGGAGTTCGTGGAGCATGGCGCAGATTATATTGTGGAAGGGGTAGGGGATATCCTCTCAATATTAGAGTAAAGCGTTGGTAGAAACACAACGGTACCAGGTGCTTCCTAAAGTGCTAAAAACAGTGGTATTTTCTAGTTTTTCTCTACATATCTGTTGACAAATTGATCGGTTTAAAATAACATAAAGCTATGATCCAAACAATAGAATGAGAAGGCAGTATTCGGTGCTAAAGTTTGGATTTTAATTCAAAATTAATAAATTAGATCAGTAAATGATATTACAGAACAGAAGGGAGTAAATAAATATGAAAGTAATGAATATCACTAATGTAAATGCATTTTTTAAAGTAATAGACGAGTGTACCGGTAAGGTTGAACTGGTTACCAATGAAGGAGATAGATTAAATCTGAAATCTAAGCTTTCCCAGTACGTTGCACTAGCAAATGTATTCTCAGACGGAAAGATTGGAGAGCTGGAAATCGTGGCTTATGAACCAGAGGATATTAACCGCCTCATTGCCTTTATGTATAATGGAGAATAGTGTGAAATACAGAGCATTTCACATCCGGCATTGAGCGGCCTAAAGGCAGAATGTCCGTTAGTGTATATCAGTCAGTATAAAGCAAGCGGGCGGATGTTATATAACATCCGCCCGCTTGCTTTATACTTCAAAAAACTATATTACCATTATGCTTCAAAAAACTTCTTGATGCTGGCAAAAATCTCATCCTGGTCTTCGCCATCTACTTCAACTTTAACAATATCACCTTTCGCTGCACCAAGAGCCATAATACCTAAAATGCTTTTTGGATCAGCAGTCATCTCATCCTTAAGAATTCTGATTTCGCTGTTGGCCTTCTGACAAATGCGAACCAGGTCAGATGCAGGTCTGGCATGCAGGCCTTCTGCAAAGGGAATTGTGAATTGTGCTGTAATCATAGTTACCTCCATTCAGCTGCGGAAAAGCAGCGGTTAAAATGAATCCTTCTGCTTATCATAGGCAGGGGTTATTCAACATTCTTTTTTAATATTCCGACTAATAATCCGGATACAACGGTTCCGGCTAAGATTGCAACAAGATACATCGGCCAGTTTTCTACTGCAAATAATACGAATATGCCACCATGCGGTACCGATAGTGTTGCCTGAAAGGCCATGGATAATGCACCGGTAATGGCGGAACCAATCATGATAGAAGGGATTACACGGATTGGATCTGCTGCGGCAAAAGGAATAGCACCTTCTGTGATAAAGCTGGCTCCCAGAACCCAGGCAGCCTTGCCGGCGTCTCGTTCTGCCGGAGTAAATTTATTTTTAAACAATACGGTTGCTAAGGCTAAACCGAGCGGAGGAACCATTCCGGCTGCCATAACAGCTGCCATTACGGTGGTGCCTGCACCAGCCGCTAAGGTACCGGTTCCAAAAGCATAAGCAGCTTTATTCACAGGGCCGCCCATATCAAGTGCCATCATTAAACCAAGAATCAAACCAAGAATAATTGCATTAGCACCTGACATACCGGTTAAGAAATCAATCATGGACTGGTTAATGAAGGCTACCGGTTTTCCAATGACATAGAATAAAATCAAGCTGGTGGATAAAGAGCCAAGCACCGGAATAATCAGAACCGGCATAATACCCTGTAAAGTCTTTGGTAATTTAATTACTTTCTTTATTAATACTACGATATAACCAGCCAGGAAACCAGCGACCAGACCGCCAAGGAAGCCTGCATTCAGCTGAATTGCTACGGCGCCGCCAATCATACCGGGAGCTAAGCCGGGGCGATCTGCAATGGAGTAGGCAATATAACCGGCTAAAATCGGAATCATTAAACCGAAGGCACCGCTGCCTCCGCCCATGCCCATTAAGTAAGATGCCAGAGAGCCTTCCTGCTCAAAGGCCTTATATCCGAAGAAGAAGCTAAGTGCAATTGCGATACCACCGGCAACCACGAAGGGGATCATGAAGGATACACCGTTCATCAGGTGTTTGTATACGCCCTTTCGTTCCGCGGAACGCTGTTCCTTGATGGAGGAGACGGTATCGGCTAAATTGCTTTCTGCATAAACATTTGCTTTTAATGCTTTTTCGATTAATTGGTCGGGAGATTTCAGTGCTTCGCTGACAGATACACTGAGTAACCTCTTTCCTGAAAAACGTTTCATTGGAACTGCGGTATCGCAGGCTAAAATAATCGCATCTGCCTCTTTTATCTCCTGGGCAGTAAGTTCGTTTTCCACACCAACGGATCCCCTGGTTTCAACTTTGACCTGATAGCCCATTTTCTTAGCGGCATCTTCCAAGGCTTCTGCAGCCATATAAGTATGGGCAATACCAGTTGGACAAGCTGTAACTGCTAAAATATTCATAACAAAATCCTCCTTTGAAATAAATTAACCCCAACCTTGAGTCTCATGGCTCAAGGGAATTTCATAATTTTTTAATGCGTACCCGCTCCAGCATCTCCTTTACCTCTTCCAGGGAAAAGGATTGCGTACCTTCTTTTGTGACAGCCAGAGTTCCGCTGGCAGCAGCATATGCCAGAGATTCCTCTAAGGAAAAGCCACTGTGAATACCATAGAGCATTCCTGCCAGCATGGAATCACCTGCGCCTACGGTACTTTTAACCTCAACCTTAATCGGCTGCGCTTGATAACAGTCAGTTCCGGTAATTAATAAGCTCCCTTTTTCACCCATGGATACAAGGATGACAGAAATGCCATACTGCTTTATTAATGACCGGCAAAAGGAAATAATCGCTTCCTCTGTAGTAAGACTTACATCGAAGGCTGTTTCAAGCTCATGAAGATTGGGTTTCATCATATAAGGGCTTGCCTTCATACCCTCTAGCAGCAGTGAGCCGTCGGCATCCAGTACTGCCTTCGAATCCTTGCGGATGGTAGCGATCAGATCGCCATAGGTATGAGAGGGGAGGCCCTGTGGTATGCTGCCGCTGAATACCACATAATCACTTTGTTTGGCAAATTGCAGAAGCTGCTCTTTAAAGCCAGTCATGAGCTCCTCTTTGATAAAAAAGCCCGGCTCATTTAAGTCAGTGGTGATGCTTCGGTCAAGCTCTACAATTTTTGTATTGATTCTGGTTAATCCATCCACCTCAATAAATTGGTAGTCCAGATGCTCGTGGGAAATCAGTTCCAACGCAAGCTTTTTATTCTGCTGTCCTATGAAGCCGCACACTCTTGAGGGGACGAAAAGACGATTGAGTATCTTGGCCACATTGATGCCTTTTCCGCCAATATCTTCTCTGGAACTGGTAATCCGATTAACACCACCATGTTCATAGTCGGTTAATAATATGGTTTTATCGATGGCCGGATTTAGTGAAACCGTTGTAATCATATCCCAACTCCTTTTCTTAATGAACCTTATATGGCTATTTGCGAAACAATATAGTTTTTTTATACACAGCAGATAGTATTCTTCGCGAGGCGCTTCTTTAGAGCCTAGCTTCCGATTCGAAATAGTATTAGCTGTGAAATAATATCTTTCGTTCATGAGTTTCGCAATTACCTACGAACCTTATACCCGCTCAATGATAATGTCATGCTGTATAAATTGATCGTAATATTGATTGTTAAGCTGCGTATCCGTAATAATTTTGTCAACCATGGAAAGCGGTGAGATCTGACAGCGTGCAACCTTTTGAAATTTGGTACTGTCCGTTAGAACAATTCTTTCCTCTGCAATCGAAAGCATGGCCTTTTTAATTTCAGCTTCCTCCAGGTCAGGTGTCGTCAGACCATTTTCCACGGTGATTCCATTCACGCCCACAAATGCCTTACTAACGTTAAAACGTCTTAAGATATCGATTGCCAGAGCTCCTACCGTAGATTGGGTGTTCAACCGAACCCTGCCGCCAAGCACATAGAATTCTACTTGCTCGTTCTTGGAGATTATGGTAGAAATCGTAGTCGCATTTGTGATAACCATTAAGGGAAGTGTGGACTCTCCAATCATACGTGCCAGCTCGAGGGTGGTGGTTCCGGCATCCAGGACTAGGCTGTCATGAGGGCGCAAGGATTCAAAGGCCCGCCTTGCAATTCTCCGCTTTTCGTCAGAAGCCATAAGCTCCTTTTGATTAAAGGTTGCTTCATAATTTAAATTGATGCTGTCGCTGATGCTGGCACCTCCATGGGTACGTGCCAGCTTGTTCTCGTTTTCCAGAAGGGTCAGATCACGCCTTATGGTAGCTTCGGAGGCTTGCAGGATATCGCAAAGAGTTTTTACTGAGATTGTCTTATTTTTTACTAATAACTGCATTATCTTTTCATGTCTGTCAATCGCTAGCATAAGATCACCCCTACAGTCCTAAATCACTGTTTTTTAGTAATTCCAGTAAATCGGAATTCGAGGTTACACTGCCAAGACCATCGCGAAATTCCTGCTTCATAAGCTTTCTGGAAAGGCTCGCAAGTATTTTTAAGTGCTCATTGCCGGCTGCTTCCGGAACTCCGATCATAAATACAAGTTCCACAGGCTTGCCGTCGAGGGCATTCCAATCAATTGAGTTCACCTTAGCAAAGCATAAAAAAGGTTCCGTTACGGCAGCAGTTTTACCATGAGGGATGGCAATGCCAAAGCCCATGGCTGTGCTGTATTCTGTTTCACGGTGTAATACAGCGGATATATATTTCTCCAGGTCACTCACTCTGCCTTCCTGCTTTGCTAACTCAGCCAGGTGACGGATAACCTCTTCCTTCGTGGTCATTGCTACGTTTAAGTCGATGAGAGCTTCATTAATAAGCATATTTTTCTACCTCCTGATTTAAAATGGTTTTAATATCATCCGCTGTTTTGCAGCTTAATACCTGCCTTGCAACTACTTGAAGATCCTCATAGGTCAACTGACGAATAAGAGCCTTTATCTCCGGTATCAACGCAGGACTCATGCTAAGTTCATCTACGCCCAGGCCAAGGAGTGCAAGTACATTCACGGCCTCACCGGCCATCTCACCGCAGATGCCAACTTGCTTATTCACAGCATGAGCTGCCGCAACGGTTTGCTGAATCAATCTTAAGATACTTGGATGCAACGGCTGATATAAATAGGCTACATCCTTATTCATACGATCCACCGCAAGGGTATATTGGCATAAGTCGTTGGTACCAATGCTAAAGAAATCCACTTCATCAATTAAAATATCAGCAATGACTGCCGCAGAAGGGATCTCAATCATAATACCCACCCGAATATCAGGATCAAAGGAGATGCCTTCTGTTTTCAGCTCCTCCTTGCAAAGCTCTAAAACTGCCTTTGCCCTTTGAACCTCCTCTAAAGAGGAAACCATGGGGAACATAATGCTTGCTTTACCAAATGCAGAGGCTCTTAATATGGCTCGTAACTGTGCTTTGAAAATCGGAGTATTTGCCAGTGTAAAGCGCAGCGCCCGAAAACCCAGGAAGGGATTTTCTTCAGCTTTGAACTCATAATAAGGAAGGTGTTTATCGCCGCCAATATCCAGGGTACGGATAATAACCTCCTCCAGTCCTTGCTCCACAGTCTTCTTATATTCCTGAAACTGCTCTTCCTCCGTCGGGAAGTGCTTGGAGTTCATGTACAGGAACTCGGTTCGAAAGAGACCTACGCCTTTCCCTCCATTGCTTATTACATATTCCGACTCAGAGGAAGTACCGATGTTCCCGTAAAGCTGAATGCTTCGACCATCCTTCGTAATGGCTCCTTCCTCCTTCAGTGCCTCCAGCTGCTGTCTTTTTGCATGTAATTTAGCCCTTTGTTCCTTATAGTGGAGCAGCTCAGCCTCGGAGGAATGGAGCAGTACTTTGTTTTGCAGGGAGTCAAGGATTACTTGCTCCTTATTTTGAACCTGATTTAAAATACCGGTGATACCAACAATTGTTGGAATTCCTTTTGCCTTCGCCATAATGGCTACATGACTGGTCTGGCTTCCTTCTTCTAGTAAAATCCCTTTAATAAACGAAGTTAATCCGGACGCCTCGGAAGGCTTTAAATCCTTCGCTACCAGGATAACCTCCTCGGTAATGTCCTCGAAGCCTTTGGTGGTGATCCCAAGAGCCAGCTTTAAGAATCGGTTTGCAACGTCTTCCACATCGGCTGCTCTTGCCTTTAAATAATCGTCCTCAATGCTTAAGAACATATCCATGATTTCTTTTTTTGTCTCATGAATTGCCTGCTCTAAAGAATAGAATTTTTGGAGAATGAATTCTCGAATCTTTCCATTCAGCATGGGGTCATCTACCATTATTAAATGTGCATCAAAGATTTCTGCAGCTTCCTTTTGGTTGGAGGCCTCTGCCTTATCCTTGAGTGCTTCAAGCTCTTTGATTGCTTTTTTATGAATAACCTCGAAGCGGTTCAGGGTTTCGTCAACCTGGTGCGGCTCAATGCGAGTTGTGCTTATGATTAGTTCCGCCTCCTGATGAAGGAATGCAGGAGCTACTTCAATTCCTTTATAAACGGGGATTCCGGAAAGAACAATCATTTTCAATCACCTATCCTTTTAAAATATCGTTTTTGATTGATTTGATTATATAATAACGATCAAAATAAATCAATGGTAATTATAGTTTTTTGCAAAATACGTCATTATATACATATATAAACGTATTTTTAGTGCATAATAAATAAAAGATTGTTAGTGAAGATATAAAACAGTCACTAACAATCAATCAGAAACGTTCAAAATATGATTGATTAACAATCATATAACGTATTGTTTTTTTTCAAATATAAACCAGCTGGGCGATAATAGTATCATTCGTAAGATTTTTTTCTTTGCTGATGGAAATTGCAACCGATTGAAAGCCAGAATGATCAATGACACGAAACAGAGCGGAGATAATATCCGTAAGCATATCCTTTGTAGTGTTCTCCTGCAAGTTGCCAAGGAGAGTGAATTTAATAAAGGAATATACACAAACTAAGGAGAGGAAAATATCACATACATTTTCCCATTTATCCGTAGAAGGAAAGTTATTATAAAACATATGGTTTACCAGTAATTGCTCCAGGGTAACCTGCCAGGAGGGAAGCGTATGCTCCAGAATGCTGCAAGCAAGCTGATGCTTTTGTGCGAGAACTGCCAGCTGTAGTGAGGACAGAGTTTCCTCGTCAGGTGCACCGTAATAATGCTGGGATATCTGGCAGTATTCACTGATGCTTCTGCTACGCTTATAATATTGATTCATGGTGAGAAGTAGTTGAAAGGCTTCAGAGAGGGAAGCTGGCTTGTCTTTTGAGGACTGAAAGCCATAAAGATAATTCCCGAGAGTGAGAAAACGCTCAGGTAAGGATAAACTGCGTCTTTGCAGGAGGGATATTGATCGTTGACAAGAAGAATATTTGATGGGATTTAGAGCGGTTAAAAATTCAGGCTCCAGGAGGAGCTCCATTTCAAGAAATTGTAAGGGTTGCTGCTGCTCCAGAAGCAGTTCAACAACTTTTTCACAGCTGTTAGAGCAAGAACATTCATTGTGCTCAACATTGTGTCTGGTGTTACGGGGGTAACGTTTGCAAACCTCCGGCAGGCTAGATTCTCCCAGCTCCGATTGCAAGGCGCAAAGTCCGTCCTCCCGGTGCAGCGTACACAGGCCTTTCCAATTGGTGGTAATCAGACCATAACATTCATTGCTTGGCTGGGGACTGACTTTAAGGGCAATGTCAAGCCTGGATCGCAGTTGTTCGGAGCAGGTTACACCGAGCAGCCGGAAGTATTCCTTTCTGGTAATGCGGATAGGCCAGCCATCGCAGCAGGAACTGCGGCAGTTGCTGCATTTGCATTGAAAATATTGATAATATTCAGGAACTATGTATTTCATTCAATCACCGATCCTATTCTTTTTTCGATTTTAAGGATTTTATAGGTCTTAAATACAAGATAGCATTTATTTTAGAAGTAAAACTTCTATTTGTAAAGTTATAAATTGCAATTTTTGGCATCTCTTTGTAAAATGTAACTATTAAGACTGCCATACAAGGAGATAGCAAAATGGATGAGGATAAGAATATACAACAAAAATCTTACCGAAAGGTAATTGATTATATTAAGGATCAAATTAGAGCAGGTGAGTTGGAAATAGGGGGAAGAATTCCAGCGGAGCGGGAGCTTTCCAATATGCTCGGGATCAGCCGTAATTCCGTAAGAGAGGCGATTCGTACCCTGGACAATATGGGGGTTATCATAAGTCAGCATGGCGCTGGTAATTATCTGTCCGGTAACTTTGAGCATAATCTGGTAGAAACCATGTCCATGATGTTCTTCCTGAATCAGATCGATTATCAGCAGATCAGCCAGCTGCGGCGTGCTTTGGAGCTCCAGGCGTTAAACCTCGCCATTGATAATATTACTCCACCGGAAATAGAGCTGTTGGAGAAAACATTGGCAAAGCTGGAAAAGGAAACAGAGGAAATCAATGTTATTCTGGATAAGCAACTTCATTATGGAATTGCGAAGGCTTCTAGAAATACGCTTGTAATCAGCATACTGAATGCCCTATCGGATCTGATCGACCAGTTTATCTATGATTTGAGAAGAGATATCTTAAGTACCCAGGATAGCAGGAAGATTCTAAACGAAGCCCATGATGAAATGCTGCAAAGCTTAATCACAAAAGATAAGAATCTGGCATACGCAGCAATCAATAAACATTTTGATATCGTGGATATAAAACTCAAGGAAAAACACAAGATTTAACCGTGAGATTATAGGTAAATGGTATATTGCACAAAAAGAGTGTTAAAAAAATGACATTTGTTGACACAATGAACAACGAGCAGTATAATAAGTTTACAAAGTGGTACTACCAATTACGACCTTAGAAAAATGAGGTGTTGCTAATCTTACCGTTTGCAATACCTGTTTTTTTTACACCCAAAATTGGTACTACCACATGGAAAATAAGTGTAATTTTATGTATTGGGATGGATCACAGAAGGTATCAGAAAGGGGAAAACAAAACTTATGGCACTATCATTCATATTGGCACTACTGCCAATTCTATGGCTCATTGTTGCACTTACTGCTTTAAAAATCCCGGGTTTTAAAGCCTGCTGCATGGCGCTCATCATTGCTTACGTTCTTGCGGTATTTGTATGGAAAATGCCACTCTTAAACAGTGTTACAGCAATTGCAGAGGGAGCCGCCTTAGCCTTATGGCCGATTATTATCGTAATTATAGCGGCTATCTTTACTTATAACATTACTGTGGCAACCGGAAAGATGGAAATCATCAAAAAAATGCTGGCGGGTGTTACAACAGACAAAAGAATATTAGTTTTAATCATTGCATGGGGCTTTGGGGGCTTCATGGAAGGAATGGCAGGCTTTGGTACGGCGGTGGCAATTCCGGCGAGCATGCTCTGGGGATTGGGCTTTGATCCCGTATTTGCTGCAATCGTATGCTTGATTGCGAATGCAACACCAACTGCCTTTGGATCAATTGGTATACCGACAACAACGCTGGCTAAGATAACAGGGTTGAATGTAAATGGTTTATCAACGGATACCGTTATAATACTATCCATACTAATTATACTCACACCGTTTGTACTGGTTTATTTAACAGGAAAGAAAAAGAATGCCTTTCAGGGAATCGGTATTATTACTTTGATCTCCGGGTTATCCTTCCTGATTCCGGAATTTCTCGTTGCGAAGTTTCTGGGAGCAGAGCTGCCGGTAGTAATCGGGTCGGTTTGTTCCATGTTATGTACCGTAGGTGCTGTCAAACTCTTTGGTAAGAAGGAGATAAATTCACAATTTGCACTGGAAGAGAAGGCAGTGAGTAAGGATACACATAGAATTACCGTAAAGGAAGCTCTGATTGCCTGGAGCCCCTTCCTCCTGATTTTTGTCTTTCTGCTGGCTACATCAAAGTTAATTGGTCCGTTCAATGAACTGTTGACGATGGCGAAGACCTCAGTACAGATATATACCGGCGAAGGTGCTGCACCCTATACCTTCTCCTGGCTGGCGACTCCGGGATTATGGATTATTCTGGCAGCGCTTATCGGTGGAAAGCTCCAGGGTGCCAGTCTTTCGGAAATGCTTAAGATTTTCTATAAGACGGTAATTCAAATGTCAAAAACTATTGTAACCATCATAGCAATTATGGCTACAGCAAAGCTGATGGGTTACAGCGGAATGATTTCTTCCATAGCAGTAATGGTGGTAGCAGTAACTGGCTCCTTCTATCCGTTATTTGCACCTTTACTGGGCGCGATCGGAACCTTTGTAACCGGCAGCGGAACCTCCGCCAGCGTATTATTTGGAGGGCTTCAGTTAGAAACCTCACAGGCACTGAATCTGAATC
>JAEWMZ010000273.1 GCA_023392995.1 Bacillota bacterium | reverse complement strand
TGAAGATTCCAATCTGTTTGTCCATGCCGGATTAAATATATTTTCATTTGTATCTTCTCCACGGTTAGTTTTGCTAATTATTCTACCGTAAACTTTCATAAAATACTAGTCCAAATCATGATATTTGCTAAAACAAATTTACAGCTGTCAAAAAAATAAAAAACAACCATGGAGCTGTCCCAAGGGATAGCTCATGAGATTTGACCTACCACACACTGTTGACACTATCTCCATTCTGACCTGTGTGCAAAAATACTACGAAAACTTTGCTTCGATACACAAGTCAAATTAAAAATAGACTCAAGAAGTGCGCTATGGCAAGTTATGCCCCCTTAGCTACCGTTTGGAACAGCCCTATACAAACTTATAATTTAAACTTTGAAATAATCTCCTGAAGATTGACTGCTAACAAAGACAACCGCTCACTGGAATGAGCGATCTCCTCAATAGAAGCACTCTGTTCCAGCATAGCAGAGGAGGCTTCCTCCGTGCTTGCTGCGTTCTCCTCGGCAATGGCCGATAAGGTTTGCAGCATGTCCATGATATCATTCTTTGCCTTTGTCATCTCCTCGACCGAGGCATTTAACAAACCTATGGCTTTCTGTGATTCATCCACCGTGCTTCGGATGGATTTGTATTTCACCTTGGTATTACCAACACTAATTGATTGCTCTTCCGAGATAAGATTCACTTTTTTTACGGTTTCTACCGCACTTGTCACCACTAGCTGAAGCTCTCTGACTACCCCGTCAATATACTCTGTGGATTTTGATGATTGCCCTGCCAGTTTCTTTATTTCCTCCGCAACAACAGCAAAGCCCTTTCCGGCATCACCGGCTCTTGCCGCTTCAATGGATGCATTCAACGCCAGCAGATTTGTCTGTTCTGCGATGGCTGCAATCACACTGCTGGTATCACCAATCTGGGCTGCACTCTCATTCGTTTTTTGAATAATATCGTATATATCCTTTGTAGCTTTACTGCTTTCCTCCGATATTTCCGCCAGATGTCTGATTTCTTTTAATCCATCATTCACTACATCCGTAATCCTATCAAAAACCTGATTCATTTCACCCACATGACTACGATTTTCTTCGATCAACTTACCAAGGTGGATGGCCTGTTCCGAGCCGCTCTCCGTATTAACTGCCTGATCGGAAGCTCCTTTGGCAATCTCCTCGACCGTTCTTGATACCTCCTCCGATGACGTAGCTGATTGCTCTGCTGTGGCAGTTAGCTGCTGTGCCGTGGAAGAGAGTTCAACCGCGGAATCCGATACTTCATGCAGAATACTTCTGAGACTGTCTGTGATATGCTGCATTGCATTTGCCAGGGTTCCTATCTCATCCTTTTTCTTTCTATATTTATCTTGTATATTTCCTGTAATATCAAGTGCGGCGATCCGATCCGACAAGCCTGCCATGATCGAAATAGGCTTTGTAATGGAGTTCCCAACAAAGTAACCAATCGGTAGTGAGATTAGAATTCCAGTCCCCAGAGCAATCAGAATCACTTTAAATATTGTTCCAATTGCTGCCAAGGCTTCTTCCCTAACCGCTGTTACCACCATAATCCAGCTGGTTCCCTCAATTTTCTGAAAGCCTGCATATAGCGTTCTTCCCTTATAATCGTAAGCAGTGCTGCCTGATTGGTGCTTGATGATAATTTGCTCCGAATCTGCCAGGGACTGATAAGAGGGATCCTCGGTAACCGCTTTGATGGGATTAATTTGATTCAGCACCAACTCCGAATTTGGATGCGCGATAATCTGTCCCTGGTCATTAATGATATAGGCATAGCCTTCCTCTCCATAGCCAGTATCACTTGTAATTTCACTAAGGGTATTTCCATCCATTCTCCCAATCAAAGCGCCTTTTACCTGAGTACTATCCGGACTATCCTTGATGGGTGTTGCTATCATTACAACCGGCTGTCCGGTGACTTTACTGATAATAACATCTGAAACATTCGTCTCACCCTGTAATGCCTTTTGAATGTAATCGCGGTCTCCCAACTGACTTACCGTTCCATCCGTATATTTCGCCTCACCCTCTTTGGTTACGACTGCGAATTCTATGTACTCCGTATTGCTTAATTGCTTTTTCAGATAGGTAAGCTGCTTGTCAGCATCCATGGATAAAATAGCATCCTGCTGTGCAATCTTTTTTAATTCCACCTCAAGAACATCCATTCTGCTTGTTACCAGCTTACTTGCGTCATTTGCCAGCAGTTCAACTGTGCTATAAGCATTTCTTGTTAAAACAGTCTGAAATAAATACATACTGATTAAGGAAATGAATAACGGCAATATAATTACCAGCGATATAATCCCGAAAAGTAATTTAGACTTTAAACTTTTCATTTATACCTCCCAATTATCCTGTTATTTTTTTAACATTTCCTGATTATAACATTTATTTCGACATAATACTATCAATTTTTTAAACAAAATTGCATTCTATTTTTAAACAAAAATTGCGTTCATAAAAATCATAATAATAAGATATTTTTTCGCTGCTGCCTCAAATCATCGATGAAAGTTTCCACAATATTTTGCTCCCAGCAAAATCGCTTCCGCCATACTAATTTCACTGGCAATTCCCTTACCGGCAATATCCATTGCCGTTCCATGGTCAACCGAAGTTCGAAGTATGGGCATACCACCAGTAATTGCTATTGTTCTTTCAAAGTCCAGGGTTTTTGTAGCAATATGACCTTGATCATGATAAAGAGAAAGTACACTATTAAAACGTCCCTGCAATGCCAGATGAAATACCGAGTCCGCCCCGATGGGTCCTACCACCTGATACCCTTCTGCCTGCAATTCTTCTACCGCAGGAATCACATGATTAACCTCTTCATCTCCAAATAAGCCATGCTCCCCGCTATGGGGATTTAACCCTGCAATCGCCATAGTTCCTTCTGTTACGCCAAGCTTACTTAAAACCTCTTTGCATCTCTTCACATAATCCTTGATCCGATCCTTTGTAACCAGCTCGCAGGCCTGTCTAAGGGACACATGCCTTGTAAGAAAGAATACTCTCATACCATGTACCTCGAACATAGTTAATGGATCTTTTGTACCCGTAAGAGCACCAAATATCTCAGTGTGTCCGATATAATCTACCTTACCGGCTTTTAAAGCTTCTTTATTAATCGGAGTGGTAGCTACAGCTGCTACTGCTTTGTCATTTGCTAGTTCTATGGATTTGGCAATATAATCATAGGCAGCTCTTCCGCACATACCACTGATTTGTCCAATTTTAAACTCACCCATATTGATATTATCCAGGTCGACTAAATTGAGGATTCCTTCCGCATAATCTCCCTCCTCGGGCTTATTTACTACCTTTATCTTAAGAGCCGACCCTGTAAAGGAAACAGCCTGCCCTAAGACCTTTCTGTCCCCAACTACCAAACAATTCGCTGCCTGATAAACTTCCTTACGATTCAATGCTTTTACAACAATTTCTGGTCCGATTCCTGCCGGATCACCCATTGGTATTGCTATGATTGGTTTCAATTGTATCATCTCCGTTTTTAATAAAAATGTGATATTGGTATACTCTTTTCATGTTCCTAATTCTATTTCTATTTTATTTACTATGTAAAAAATAAGAAGAAAATGATTTTCAGTTATCACTTCTTCTTATTTTCTCTGTCATTATCCTAAAATATTTCACAGCCATTTGGACAAATAACTTATTCCATTCTGTTAATGAATTTTAATTCTATACTTCCTCGTCTTTATTCTCCTCAGCACCGCTCTCAATGCTTTGAGCTGAATACGGATTATCCTGGGAATACCTGTCTTTTAACATCTTACAAGCAGAATAAATAACGAGTCCTCCTCCAATGATTCCAAAGACAATCATAAAGATTACAAATAGTACCTTATTCTCCAAAGACGCCCAGTTATTAAATAAAGAATAATCAATATAGAGTAAATAAATTCCTGCCAGAATATAAAGCACGGGTCTCTTATTGTTCATTAAATATCACCTCAATAATTCATAGTATTTTTCACACCAACAGACCTTTACCGCATGTCGCAGTGTGCCCACCAACATTCTACTATTGATAATATAACATAGGCTTTGACCGTTTGTCTATAAAAGGATTCGAAATACAAATGTCAAACAATGGAGTATGACGGTATACCATTTCAAACTCAAAGAAAGTACTTATTAACTTGAAATGTAGAAAAATCAAGTTTGGCATGGTAGCTTTCATATTAAAATTACTTGCCGAATTCAAGTTAAATATGCTTCAAGAGTATATTCCTTGCACTAATACAACAAAATTATATAAAACAGTGACCGTGCCATGATGATTTCATGACACAGTCACCTTCATAAGAATGCTATGAATTTTGTTTTCTGCGATTTAACATAACAAATGCAATCAGGCAGGACAGGCTTAACAATCCTGTTGGAAGTGCAGCGCTGCCGCTATCTCCGGTTTTTGGTAAATCATCTGAATTATCCGTACTTGATATGTAAGAGTCGTTCCCGTTATCATTCCCTGCTTTGTTCTTATCACTTTCTGTCACCGAGAATGTGGAGGAATGTTTGCTTTCCACACCGTTAACAGTCTGGGTTACATAGTAGGTTCCCGGTTTAACACTTGTGTAGGTGTAAGTGCCGTCTGCATTTTTTGTTGGTGCTGCTTTTACAATTGTACCATCCGCTTTATAAAGCTTAAGGGTAGCACCACCAATGACATCTTTTATAACAATCTTCTTCGCTCCACCTGCTAGCGTAGGTGTAGATGGGGTTTTCGGTTTTACATCAGATACCGTCACCATACTGGAAGGTTCACTTTCAGTTCCGCCTACTGTCTGGATTACATAGTAGGTTCCCGGGTCAACATTTGTGTAGGTGTAAGTGCCGTCTGTATTTTTTGTTGGTGCTGTTGTTACAATTGTACCATCGTCTTTATATAGCTTAAGGGTAGCGCCGTCGGTAACATCTTTTATAACAATCTTCTTTGTTCCAACTGTTAGCGTAGGTGCAGATGGGGTTTTCGGTGTTACATCAGATACCGTCACCGTACTGGAAGGTTCACTTTCAGTTCCGTCTACTGTCTGGATTACATAGTAGGTTCCCGGGTCAACATTTGTGTAGGTGTAAGTGCCGTCTGCATTTTTTGTTGGTGCTGCTGTTACAATTGTACCATCCGCTTTATATAGCTTAAGGGTAGCACCGTCAGTGACATCTTTTATAACAATCTTCTTCGACCTAACTGTTAGCTTAGGTGCAGACGGAGTTTCAGGTGTTACATTGGATACCGTCACCGTACTGGAATGTCCACTTTCAGTTCCATCTACTGTCTGGATTACATAGTAGGTTCCCGGGTCAACATTTGTGTAGGTGTAAGTGCCGTCTGCATTTTTTGTTGGTGTTGCTGTTACAATTGTACCATCCGCTTTATAAAGCTTAAGGGTAGCGCCTTCAGCAACATCTTTTATAACAATCTTCTTCGTTCCAACTGTTAGCGTAGGTGCAGACGGGGTTTTAGGTGTTACCTCGGATACTCCACCTGTTGGCGTAGGTACATATGGGGTTTCGGGTGTTACCTCGGACACCGTCGCCATATTGGAATGTCCAATTTCAATTCCATTAACTGTCTGGATTACATAGTAGGTTCCCGGCTCAACATTTGTATAGGTGTAAGTGCCGTCAATATTTTTCGTTGGTGTAGCATTTACAATTGTTCCATCAAGCTTGTAGAGCTTAAGGGTAGCGCCTTCAGTGACATCTTTTACAACAATAGTCTTCGTTCCACCTGTTATCACCGGTACAGATGGGGTTTCGGGGGTTACATCAGATACAGTCACAGTATTGGAATGCTCACTTTCTATTCCGTCTACCGTCTCTGTTACATAGTAGATTCCCGGTTCAATATCTGTATATGTGTAGGTACCATCTGGATTTTTGGTCGGTGTAGCAATTACTACTGTGCCATCCAGCCTGTAGAGCTTAAGGGTAGCACCTTCGGTGACATCTTTTACAATTATCGTCTTCGTTCCACCTGTTAGCGTAGGTACAGATGGGGTTTCAGGGGTTTCAGGGGTTACATCAGATACCGTCGCTGTATTGGAATGCTCACTTTCTATTCCGTCTACTGTCTCTGTTACATAGTAGATTCCCGGTTCAATATCTGTATATGTGTAGGTACCATCTGGATTTTTGGTCGGTGTAGCAATTACAATGATACCATCCTGCTTGTAGAGCTTAAGAGTAGCTCCCTCAGTGACATCTTTTACAATTATAGTCTTCGTTCCACCTGTTAACGCAGGTACAGATGGGGTTTCGGTTGTTACATCAGATACCGTCGCTGTATTGGAACGCTCACTTTCTATTCCGTCTACTGTCTCTGTTACATAGTAGGTTCCCGGTTCAACATCTGTATATGTGTAGGTACCATCTGGATTTTTATTTGGTGTTGCTGTTACAATTGTATCATCAGACTTATAAAGTTTAAGGGCGGCACCATCAGTAACATCTTTTACAGTAACCGTCCTTTTCCCGCCTGTTGCTGTAAGTAGTTTGCTTTTCACTGTAAAACTTACATCAAAGCTCTTTGGTGTCATATTGTCACCAGATACTGTAACAGTAGCCGTGTAGCTACCTACCGGAAGTCCTGATTTAGGAATAACGGTAAAATTATCGCTGCCGTTTGCCGCAAGATCGGCAATCGTGGTTTTGGAAAGCGTGAAGGAATCAGCATTTGTTCCGCTAAGCGAAACCGTAAGCTCGCCTGAGTTTTCGGTACCGGTATTGCTTACATCAACCGTATGCACATCAACGGAATCATAACCTTCTGTTTGAGTTGTAAAAATTTTATCAGCAAAAGGACTCAAGTCAATTATGTCTTTGGTTGTACTTTCAACTACCGTAAACTCTATTAAAAAGCCTTTATTTTTATCAGAAGCTTTCATTTTGGTGCTTGAGCAGGATATTTGAACATAATCTCTGTAAGTACCTGGCGCCAGTCCAGCTTTTGGCGTAACGGTAAAGCTATCACTTCCATCTACCGCGAGACTTGCCATTGTGGCTTTTGACAGTGAGAAAAAGCTTTCACTTGCTCGTGCGAGAGAAAGAGTAAACTCCCCTGTGTCTCCTGTGCCGGTATTGCTTACAAGAACGGTCTGCGGTTCAGCCGATTTGTAGCCTGCGCTTGCTGTAGGAAGGATTATTGCACTATTGACATTTGCCGGTTGTGGACTAAATGAAAAGCTATAAGTCAACGGAATGGTAGCCATTACGCTGCGTCTGGATGTGGCTTTCACTTCACTTTCCGATGAGTAGTAGAATCTAAAAAGTTCGGGATAGTAGATTGAAGCGTCGTTTGTCCTCTTTACCCACTCTGAGCCCAGTCCACTCATGAACCCATTCTCGTTGCCCGAGATCAAAATGCTGTTGTTCGTCATTTGCTGGGCAGTGAGCGGAGTTGCATTCCAGTTGGTATTACTCGTGCCGGTTCCTTTTCGTAAATCAGTAAGCCCGGGATTGATTGCCGGAGCATAGTAATTATTTGAAGACTCCTTGCCGGAAAAATCTCCAATCAGCGCGCCAACATAACCGGAACCCTCCACAGAACCTGCGCTATATGTTTTTGTCACCGATGCATATGTAAAAGCCAGCCCGGCAATACCGCCAACACATGACGTACCACTTACACTTCCAGTATTATAACAGTTGGTTATAGAGTAGTTTACAATGTTGGCATTGACTCCATTGCTGTCCATATTACCTAATCTTCCAATGATACCGCCTGTGTATTGGGTACCATTTACTATTCCGAAATTAAAACTATGTCCAATATCGGTAAGCTGGCATTGGCCAATAAGACCACCCGTGTTTCTGCCACTTGATATAATTGTTCCTGTATTATATGAGTCGCTTACTTTTGTGTGCGCTCCCGAAATAGGACCTGTTACATAGCCTACAATGCCGCCCACATTGACTTCTCCGTTCACATCTCCTCTATTAATCAGACCAGTAAGCACACTACAATATGGGGTAAATGCTGTGATGCCACCGGCTCCACACCCAAGATCAAGTGTACCTTTTTGTAAAATAGTTCCATCGTTACTTAAATATTCAAGCTTGCTTCCATATGCAGTACTCGTAATGCCTCCGGCATAATTACTTTCGGCAGTTACGTCACAGTTGTTGCTCAAACTTCTCAGCGTGCATATAGTAGTATATCCAATAAGCCCGCCAGCATTAGGCCCCTTGACAGTTTTTCCTGTTGCTGTGCTGGCAGAGCAGTTTTCAACAAGTAATCCAAAGGTATATCCAGCCAAACTTCCGACAAATACCTGGGAGTTGGATGACGTACATTCTACCGAAACATTGGTAAGCTTTATGTTTTTAAGCCTGGCGGAACTGTAATCTTGACCCCCCGGAGTAGACACAGCTCCAAACAGACCAAAATAGGAATTAGCAACCTCCGTGCTTGTTTTAATTGTAAGTCCGCTAATGGTATGATTATCACCATCGAAATAGCCTTGAAAAGTCTTGTCAAAGCTACCAATCGGTGTCCAGTTCTCATAGCTGGATATATCGATATCCGCTGTGAGCTTATAATACTTATTCATCGTATTAACTCCGCTGTTGACATCTGTAGCAAATTGCTCCAGATCACTCGCGCTGGTTATAAGGTACGGATCATAAATAGAACCGCTTTGTGTAAACGCACTTGCTTTCTGCATACCTATCGGCAAAATTGCAATCGAAAGAATCACTGCTAAAATACACAGTATAAATATTGGTCTCTTCTTCATTTTCATAATTCCTTTCCGTTATGACTACTTTTTATTCTAAAATATCCTCAGGAAACAACCCTGATATTTTATTATTATTTTACAATAATCACTGTTACAAAACTGTTACAAAAAACAGCTGTTTTGGCATATTTCTAATCATAACGACAATTTTTTTGTATTATTTTATAGTAAAACAGCAAAACAAGCCGAAATTTCAAACTTCGACTTGTTTTGCTGCATATTTAAGGTGACCCAATCACTTATACATCGCTTCTTAGTTTTTCCTTTGACTTGCATAATTGCACAGAATATTTTCTGGCATTATCAGATAACATGGATAACAGGATTCAAAATATACACACCAAACACAATAAAATATTGTTCTACCTGTTTGCAGTTACTACTTTTCCATTTGTTTCAAAAATAGCTTTGACTTCTGCTAACAAGGCTTTACTTGGTTCCGGGGTATCTGCTAATTGATAATTCAATCCCAGTTCCTTCCACTTGAATTCTCCCATCTTATGGAAGCCCAGTAATTCTATTTTTTCAACATTAGGATATTGATCCAGGTGAGCAGAAAGTCCTCGGATGGCATCTAAATTATCCGTTAATCCGGGAACCAGTACATATCGAATCCATGTTTTTTTACTTCGCTCCTTCAACTGTTCCAAAAACTTTAATGTAGGGGATAAAGCTACTCCTGTCACCTTCTCATATACCCTCGGATCATAATTCTTAATATCAAGCAGCACTAAATCTGTATAATTTAATACCTCTTCTACAGAGCTGTTCCATATAAAACCAGAGGTATCAAGAGCAACTGATATCTTAAGGGGTTGTAGCAGCTTACAGACTTCAAGTATAAACTCCGCCTGCAATAAAGGTTCTCCTCCGGTAAATGTCACACCACCGCCGGAGAATTCCATATAGGATTTATATTTGATGATTTCATCTACTAATTGTTGGGGCTCATATTCTATTCCCGTATGGACATCCCAGGTATCAGGATTGTGACAGAACTGGCAGCGCAGAGGACATCCCTGCAAAAATACCACAAAGCGGATTCCAGGTCCATCCACGGTACCAAAGCTCTCCAAGGAATGTATTCTACCTTTGATGCTCATAAAATCACCAACCTTTCAAAAGAATTAACACATTAGGTAATTGCGAAACAATATAATTTTTGCAATTGTATACACAACACATACTATCTCTTCGCTCCAACGCTTCCTTCGGGCTTAGCTTCCGCTTCGATATAGCATTTGTTGTGTATACAATTACTTTAGTTAATGAGTTTCGCAATTACCTATAATAAACACATATCATACAACAACACATAAGCTGTTGCAATACTATCTGTATTGCAACAGCTTTTTATTAATAAATATTATCTTTCATGGAAGGTACGGTTGATTACATCCATCTGTTGTTCGCGGTTCAGTCTGATGAAATTAACTGCATAGCCTGATACACGAATGGTCAGCTGAGGATATTTCTCCGGATGATCCATTGCATCCAGTAAGGTCTCACGATCAAATACATTAACATTAATATGATGACCCTTGCTGTGGAAGTATCCATCCAGTAAACCGGACAGGTTGTCAATACGTTCTTCCTTATTCTTTCCGAGGGCTTTCGGAACAATAGAGAAGGTGTAGGAAATACCATCCTCCGCATGCTTATATGGTAATTTCGCAACAGACATCATGGAAGCAACGGCACCCTTGGTGTCTCTTCCATGCATCGGATTTGCTCCCGGAGCAAAAGGTTCTCCACCCTTACGTCCATCCGGTGTGCTTCCTGTCTTCTTGCCATATACTACATTAGAAGTAATCGTGAGTACCGATAAGGTCTGCTTTGCATCACGGTAGGTCTTTACCTTACGAAGCTTGTTCATAAAACGCTCTACGATTTCGATGGCAATTTGATCAACTCTGTCATCGTTGTTACCGTAAGCTGGGTATTCGCCTTCGATCTCATAGTCTACTGCTAAGCCTTCTTCATTACGAATTACTTTTACCTTCGCATATTTAATCGCTGACAAGGAGTCTGCAACTACGGAAAGTCCGGCAATACCACACGCTTCCGTACGAAGAATATTAATGTCATGCAGCGCCATCTGAAGCTGCTCGTAATTATACTTGTCATGCATGTAATGAATTACATTCAGTGTATTAATATAAAGTTCGGATAACCAGTCCATGGTCTGGTCAAACTTGCTCATAACTTCATCGTAATCCAGATAATCACCGGTAACAGGTGCAAACATTGGAGCTACCTGCTCACCATATTTCTCATCCTTACCACCGTTGATCGCATAGAGCAGAGCCTTTGCCAGGTTCGCACGAGCACCAAAGAACTGCATCTGTTTTCCGATTCTCATAGCAGATACGCAGCAAGCAATACCGTAGTCATCGCCCCATACCTCTCTCATGATATCATCACTCTCATACTGAATAGAGCTGGTGTCGATGGATACCTTGGAGCAGAATTTCTTAAAGGCCTCAGGCAGGAATACTGACCAAAGTACGGTTAAGTTCGGTTCCGGAGCAGGTCCTAAGTTATACAAGGTATGAAGAATACGATAGCTGCTCTTTGTTACCAGCGTTCTGCCGTCCATACCCATACCACCGATGGATTCGGTTACCCAGGTAGGGTCACCGGAGAATAAGTCATTATAAGAAGGTGTACGCAGGAAACGAACCATACGAAGTTTCATAACAAACTGGTCAATTAATTCCTGAATTTCTGTCTCAGTAATCTTTCCATTCTTTAAATCTCTCTCATAATAAATATCCAGGAAGGTGGAAACACGACCTAAGCTCATTGCAGCTCCATCCTGCTCTTTAATCGCACCCAGATATGCAAAATAAGTCCACTGAGTAGCTTCAAAGGAATTAGTAGCGGGATTGCTGATATCATAGCCATAGGAAGCAGCCATCTTCTTTAATGCCTTTAAAGCTTTAATCTGCTCGGAGATTTCTTCTCTCAAACGGATATCAGGGGATACCAGAATTGGAATCTCCAACAACTTTTTCTCCTGAATCTTCTCTTCAATTAAGAAATCCACACCGTATAATGCTACTCTACGGTAATCTCCGATAATACGTCCGCGGCCATAGGCATCCGGCAGACCAGTGATAATTCCGGTGTGTCTAGCCTTCTTCATTGCATCAGTATAGGCATCAAATACACCATCATTGTGAGTCTTACGGTTCTCGGAATAGATTTCTTCCGTCTTTTTGTCCAGAGTATAGCCATAGGATTCCAATGCATTCTTAACAACTCTGATACCACCGTTAGGCATAATTCCACGCTTTAACGGTTTATCTGTCTGGAACCCAACGATTACTTCCTTCTCTTTATCCAGGTATCCTGGGCCAAATGCTGTGATTGTTGATGGAACTGAGGTCTCAGCATCAATAATACCCTTCTTTGATTCTTCCTTCATGAGTTCCATGACCTGCTCCCAAAGCTCAGTCGTTCTCTTTGTCGGTCCTACCAGGAAGGAATCATCTCCTTCATATGGTGTGTAGTTATGTTGAATGAAACTTCTGACATTTACATCAGTCATCCAGCTTCCGGAATTAAATCCATACCACTCATCTCTCATAGTTTTCCTCCATTCAGTCTAGTGCGTCTGTCTACCAAAGACGCCTTTGGTTATTATTTATATTAAGCACCCTTTGGATGGAACTGTGCCTGCTTCATCCAGTGCGGCTTACCATCTTATATCTTAACAGCTTTAGATAATGGTGTCAATGTAATATGATAATAGCAATCATTTTCGTTATTGTTTTATTTTGGTAATATTGCATAAAAAACGCCTCAAACATAATACCACAAAAAAATAGAGAGTGCAAATTCTTTTCGCATTTTTTTACTTCCAGAATTTACACTCTACTTATAACATATTTTTAATTTTCAAACTGTGATTTAAATCACGATAATAAAACTTATCTGACTACCTAATTCTGGGATTAAATATACGCAAACGATCTGCTCCAATGAGCTTGCTTTGCAGGTCAATTCCACCACTAACTGACATTCGACTTTTAGGTTGCGGGGTGTAGGATGTGAAATGTTCTACATTTCACACTAACGGACATTCGACCTTAAGGGCGCTCAATGCCGGAGGTGAAATGTTCTACATTTCACACTAACGGACATTCGACCGTATGGGCGCTCAATGCCGGATGTGAAATGCTCTGCATTTCACACTATTCCCTATCATACAGACTTAACTCTTTTTCAGCGATATGAACCAAGCTTATATCCTGCTCCACATGCTCTTCCTGAGCATATTCGCTACCGCCGATAGCTGCTGCATCAATCAATGCTCTTGTATAGCTATTATTTGCTGATTCAAAAATTTGGCGGGCTGTACCCTGCTCCACCACACGCCCCTCATTCATAACATATACCCTGTCCGCGATCATCCGCAGCACAGATAGATCGTGGGTGATGAAAAGCACGGCAAGACGGCGCTCAAGTCGGAGCTTCTCCAGCATCTTTAATATCTGGTTTTGAACAACCACATCCAAGGCAGACACCGACTCATCGCAGATCAGCAAATCGGGACGGGGAGCCAAAGCTCTGGCAATTGCAACTCTTTGCCGCTGGCCTCCTGATAACTTGGCAGGCTTCCGGTCTAAAAGCTCTCCGGGTATCTCCGCCAGGGAGATCAACTCTTCCAGTTCACTAAGGGGTCGCTTGGAGGCTTTCAGTGCAGCTTCTAAAATGTATCGTATCGTATGGGCAGGATTCAGCGAGGAATAAGGATCCTGAAAAACGATTTGGGCATGGCTGTTTCCGAAGTAGTCCAGTGTGCCGGAATCCGCCTTAGTCAAGCCCACAAGACACCTGGCCAGGGTTGTTTTTCCGGAACCCGACTGTCCAACAATTCCCACGCATTCACCGGCACGCACCTCAATCGAGACATCCTTCAGAGCAGGAACAGAACCGAATTGCTTGTTTAGGTTCACGGCACGAAGAAGAATCTCTTCGCTAGGCAAGGTATCAGAAAAGGATTTTGCCTGTAAGAACCGATCGGCTTCGATGAGTTCTTTTGCTGCCTTTGACCGGGGCTTTTGGGTAATTGTTAGAGCAGAGCCTTCTTCTACGATTCTACCCTGTTCCATAACCAGAACACGGTCACATCTCGTTTTCGCAAGGCGGATATTGTGGGTGATTATGATGAGAGGCATCGACCGAACACTTCGAATCAAATCAATCAGATCGAGTATTTCCTTTTGGGTTATCACATCCAGTGCCGTAGTTGCTTCGTCTGCAATCAGCAGCCGGGGCTCCGTTGCAAGGGATGCGGCAATTACAATTCTCTGACGCTGACCACCTGATAGCTCAAAGGGATATCTGTCGGCAGCATCCTCCGGCAAGCCAACTTCACTCAGGGCATACTTAATATCAAAGGCCGCTTTTCTATGTTTGGGTACACCATCCAAAATTTGTTTACCACACTTTTTCAAAGGATCAAGAGCCGTAAAAGGGTCTTGCATCACCATACCTATGGCACTGCCCCTTATTTTTCCCCATTGCTTTTCACTGGCACTGAGGGGAATGCTTTGCTCATCAATTCGATAATCTCCCACCTGCTTCGCCTGATTTGGAAGCAGCCCAATGAGGGAACGCATCATCATTGTTTTGCCCGAACCCGACTGCCCCACAATACCGACACTCTCGCTTCCTTCCAGCTTAAAATCAATACCTTTTAGTATCTCGTTTCCGCCGATTTGCACTCGTAACCCACGGATTTCTATTTTTATGGCTGCATCTGTGCCTGGTTCTCGCCCATCCTTCTGCTCTGCCACTGCTTTTTTCGAGGGCTGTAATCTGTTATAGGTCATCGAACCCACTCCTTTCCAGAAGATAGCTGCCAATCAGATTAATGGAAACAGCTGTTAAAATAATTATGATACCAGCTGAAAGTGCCATAGCAGGATTTTGCGATAACAGCTCACGCCCGTCGGAGAGCTGCCGCCCCCAATCCGCTTCTTTGGGTCCAACTCCAAGCCCTAAAAACGAGAGAGAAGACATACTCATAAGACCGTAGGCAATGTTTAAAAAGAAGTTAACCAGCACCACCATTGCAATGTTGGGAAAGATATGTTTTGCTAAGATGTTAAAAGAGCCCAACTTCAGCATCTTTGCTGCTTCGATATAAGGTTTTGATTTTTGCTGTATTACAGCGGAACGCACCAAACGAATATCGGATGGTGAATACAGGATAATCATAACCAAAACACTAACCCAGTATCCGCCCCCAATAATAGCTGCCGCTACAATGGCCAGCAGCATCGATGGCATTGAAAGTGTTAAATCAGCATAGGCAGATACAATTTTATCCCAGAAGCCTCCGAACCATCCCGCTGTACTGCCAAGTACAAGACCGATGATTAGAGATCCTGCCGCAATGCATAACGGGCCTATCATTGCGCTGTCTGTGCCTGCAATGAGCAGTTTCCATACATCACGCCCCAAGGCATCCGTACCCAAAGGGTGACCTGCTGAGCCGGCAGGCAGCTTGACATTTTGAATATCGAGACTTAAAGCATCCGGGGCAAAAAGTGACGGGAATGCCATCCATAAAACGATTATCAGTAAAAATAATAAGGATAAAATAATTCTGACCGGAGGCAGCTTGAGCCTTGTATCTGCTATGGTTCTATCTGCTATGGCTCTATTTGATATCCTTTTTTCCATATCAGTTCGCCTCCTTTACTTTTTTTCCGAGGTTCTGTGTTCGGTGAATTGCCGGATTAAAAAAATAAACCAGAATGTCAACAAAGGCTGATGCCAGGCATATGATACCTCCAAGCATGAGGGCAATGAACTGTACAACAGGGACATCCCGAAAGGTAACTGAGGTAGTTAAGAGTACGCCAAGTCCGGGAATGGAAAAGACATTTTCGATCAAGACAGTGGAGCCGAACAGACTGGCCAGAACCAGACCCGTGCTGGTTAAAATAGGAGCCGAAGCGTTCTTTAGCTGAGAGAACACAATCTTTCTTGTGGGGATGGCTCTTGCGCGCATAAATACTGCATAATCGCTGGATACCTCCTTTAGCATTGCCGAGCGGGTTATCTTAATCAGCAGCGCAGAGACACCGATCGTTAAGGTAATTGCCGGCAAAACCAAGTGCCACAGCACATCAAACATATTACTCTCATCTCCGATGCCATACATGGGGAATATTCCAAACTGATAGGAGAAAACATAGAGCAGCACCAGCCCTAAAGCAAAGCTGGGAGAGCAAGTGCCTATGATTGACGAGATATCGATGATTCTATCCGTGAGTCTGCCCTTTCTGCGCGCTGACACCACACCCAGTCCAATTCCGGTTATAATACTAAACAGCAGTGCTAAGCCAACAAGCCAAAAGGTAACCGCTGCATGAGGGGCGATATAGTCAATCACGGGATAACCTGCCTTGATTGAATTGCCAAAATCAAGGGAAAGGGCATCATGGACCCATCTTGTATACTGGGTTAAAAACGGATCGTTTAGATGGTACTGCTCACGAATTTTATCAAGTAGCTCAGGCGTCACCTTTTTTGCTCCCACAAGGGAACGGGCAGGATCACCAGGCGCTATGTAAAGCAGTGAAAAAATAACAAAAGACATCACCACCAGGGAAACAAGACACGCAAACAGACGCTTTGCAATAAATTTCAATCTACTCATAATACTGTCATCCTTGTTCATCTTCTTATAGAAAAACACTTCCCGACAGTTTTCTCTGCCGGGAAACGCATTTGTTAATTCTACTTTTAATTTTTTAACTAAAGTTTTTAGGCCAATTCTGGGAAAGGAAGGTATAGGAAGTGAAATTATCAACTTCAATGGAGCTATTGTAGGCAACAGCAACCTCACCCCACCAAATGGGTGCGTATATTGCCTGTTCCTGTGCGATATCAATGCCCTTTAACAAATCTTCCAGTCCTTTCTCGGCAGACTTTTCGTAAACCGCCTGCATGTAAGGCTGAACTGCTTTATCTGTCCAGTTCGCAGGATTTGTTCCTTCCCCTGTCGTATCTAGAAACCATCTTGCAATTTCAGCAGGATCCAGTGTCGGCGGACGATAATCCATCCAGTCAATTCCCTTTGTACCTGAGCCCATCTCGTTAAGCCATTGTTCCATAGGTATTTCCTGAACATCAACCGTAATCCCGATGTTGCTCAGAGAATCTGCAATTGCTAAGGTTGCTTTGCCCAAATCCTGATTGCTGTCCGGATAATAAATCGTTGTAGAGAAGGGTGCTTCCCCTGAGAGGGCAAACTCTTCTTTGGCTTTCTCCAGGTTATAGTCATAATGCGTAAGTGCATTCAGCTTCTTTCTTGCCTCATCTGGTGAAAGAACTGTTGCAAACTGCTCCGGCGCTGTGAAGGCCGTTGCCTTTTCCGGGTAACCGTCTTTAATGCTGTCGATAATTCCCTGGGAGTCAATAGCGTAAGCAACCGCTTTGCGAATGTGCTCATTATCAAAAGGTTTTACGGATAGGTCAAAGGTTAAACCCACATAAGACCGATCTTTAAAGGTTTGTACTTTAGCACCGTCAATGGACTCATAATCACTGATCTGACTGATCGGAACATCAAAGGAAAAGTCCACGTCACCCTGCTTAAAAGCAAGCAAACGGGTTTGGTTGTCGGTGATAAAATCAATTCTTACCTTTTTTACTTCTGCCTTGCCTCCCCACCAGTAATCAGAGGGCACCAATGTCACATGAGAGCCAGGGGAGAATTCATCAATCTTGTAGGGACCCGAGCCCAATAAAAGATCCTTAGCAGAGCCTATGGTTTCCGCCTTCTCTGCCCATTCCTTCTTTGTTACAAACAAGCCTCCATTGTTCGATATGGACCAAATGAAGTTTGACTGCGGATAGGGTAGGGTGATTTTTAAAGTGGATTCATCAACCTTTTCGGTAGTAAACCCTTCCGGATAGAAATAAGCGATTGCCGGAGACTGCTCCGGGTCTGCGCTGCGCTCAATGGAGTAAATGATATCATCAATCGTTACGGGTGAGCCGTCAGAGAACTTAGCATCTTTTCTCAGCTTGAAGGTCCAAACCGTAGAATTCTCATCCTCCCAGCTTTCCGCAAGGGCAGGTTGAATCTTTCCGTCCTCACCGATGGCTACCAGACCTTCGTTCACGATCTGCTGAATGTAGTACTGGAGTACTGAGCCCCCCTGTCCTGCTTCCAGCAGGTTAATAGAGTCAGGCATGGCGATGACTAATGTTTTTTCCTTTTTAGCATCCGTGTCCCCAGCATTCGAGTTACTGCACGCGGAGAGGCTGATGAGGGAAAGAATTAAAACAATAGCCGCAATCGCGCGGATATGTAATTTTTTTTGTATCATCATTTCTATTACCGTCCTTTCAATGAATTACGGATCTCTTTTGTAAGGGGAGCTCTCTGCATTGTCCGCATTTCTATCGACGCAAGGGCTCCTAAAGATTCTTTTACCAGCTTATGCAGTTTTCATAATTCATATATGTTTTATATGCATTATTGTACTGCCGGATTACTGCATTGTCAAGTAATTTTGTATCGCTGTTTCTACTTTTGGTAAGATCTGTATCGCTTTTAGTTTCGTAAAAAGCATTCTCTTATTGTAAATGATATGGCTTCCAATGTCTACATGTCAAAAAGCGTTTTTCAGCAGGTTTAAAAAACAAAAACAGGGTTAACCTAAATTATGTTCAACCCTGCTTCTGTATTCATTTTTCTTTGTTATCACTATTTCTTCCTAATAGCTGTTGCTATCATGATTCATTTCTTTATAAGTTACTATAGCCCATCAGCGCCTCGTCAACAGCTTTTGCCGCCTCACGCCCCTCCCAGATAGCCCAAACTACGAGGGACTGACCGCGGTGCATATCACCGGTAACGAATACTTTATCCACATTTGTCTTATAAGCATCCGCAGAATCAGTCTTCACATTGGTTCTGCCATCCAGCTCCAGACCAAAAGCTTCTGCTACATAACCTTGCGTTCCCAGGAAGCCTGCTGCGATCAAAACCAAGTCAATTGCCAGCTCCTGTTCACTGCCTTCTACCGGCACCATATTATAGCGTTTGCTTGCTTCATCGAATTTGCTTTCCAGCTTCACAGTGATCACCTTGCAGATATCACCCTTTTCGTCAGCAACAAACTCCTTAACCGTAGTCTGATATACACGGGGATCATTGCCGAATTTGTCAATGGCTTCTTCCTGGCCGTAGTCTGTTTTGCAAACCTTAGGCCACTCCGGCCATGGATTGTTATCAGCCCTTTGATCCGGAGCCTTTGGCATCATCTCTAACTGAATCACCGACTTTGCACCCTGTCGGATGGAAGTACCGACGCAGTCATTTCCTGTGTCGCCGCCGCCGATTACAAGCACCTTCTTGCCCTTAGCAGTAATTGTATAATTTTTCACACCTGCGGAAGCGGTGGTACCTGCTTCTAACAAGTCCTTGGTAGCTGCTGTCAAGAAATCCACTGCAAAGTAAATGCCCTTTGCTTCCCGGCCGGGAGCTTTAATATCTCTAGGATTGGAAGCTCCGCAAGCAAGAATGACACTGTCAAACTGCGCTAGCAGCTCCTCTGCTTTATAGTTCTCACCTACATTGGCATTGGTAACGAAGGTAACACCTTCTTCTTTCATAATGTTTACTCTTCGGTCAATGAACTGCTTCTCCAGCTTCATATTAGGGATACCATACATCATCAACCCGCCGATGCGGTCAGAACGTTCAAATACCGTAACATTATGACCTCTTTTATTTAGTTGATCCGCCGCTGCCAGACCGGAAGGACCGGAGCCAATCACCGCTACCTTTTTCGTCGTACGATGGGATGGCGGATTTGGCTGAATATAGCCATGCTCATAACCATACTCTACAATTGCATATTCGTTTTCCTTAATCGTAACCGGATCGCCGTTGAGACCGCAGGTACATGCCGCCTCACAGGGAGCAGGACATACCCTGCCGGTAAACTCAGGAAAATTATTGGTCTTCATTAACCGGGACAGGGACTGCTTCATATTGCCTCTGTATAACAGATCATTCCATTCCGGTATCAGATTCTTCAGCGGACACCCGGAGGTCATCCCTCCAAGGATCATGCCGGACTGACAAAAAGGTACACCGCACTCCATACAACGAGCGCCCTGGCACTTTCTATCCTCTATGGAAAGAGGCTGATGGAATTCATTAAAATGCTTTATTCTATCCTTTGGTGCTTCGGCAGCGGTATTCTTTCTGCTAAACTCCATAAATCCTGTTGCTTTTCCCATTTCCTTCAACCTCCTTCTTATTTGCGTGTATTTGCAAAGAATGCTTCGATTTGTGCCTGCTCGCTGGAAAGCCCCTTCTCTTCCATCTGGGTGATGGTCTGCAGCATACGTCTGTAGTCATGGGGAATGATCTTCTTAAACTTCGGCAGGTATACTTCAAAGTTCTCCAAGATTTTCTTTCCCTTTACGGAATCGGTATATTTCACATGCTCTGTAATCATTTGTTTTAATTCATTGATATCATATTTGCTGGTTAAGGGTTCAAAGGATACCATGCCCTTATTCAGCTTCTTATATAGATCGCTGTTCTCATCCAGTACAAAGGCAATACCGCCGCTCATACCTGCCGCAAAGTTCTTGCCGGTAGCACCAAGTACTGCAACCCGCCCGCCGGTCATATATTCGCAGCCATGATCGCCAACACCTTCTACAACAGCAGTCGCACCTGAATTTCGTACGCAGAAGCGTTCTCCCGCAACTCCGGCGATATATGCATTACCGGTGGTTGCACCGTAAAGTGCTACGTTACCTATAATAATGTTTTCATCCGCTTTAAAGGTACTTGCCTTCGGAGGATATGCCACTAATTTACCGCCGGAGAGACCTTTGCCAAAGTAATCGTTACTGTCGCCCTCCAGCTCAATGGTAAGACCCTTTGGTATAAATGCACCAAAGCTTTGTCCGCCGCTGCCCTTGGCTTCTATGACATAGGTATCATCATTTAAGGTGGTACCGAATTTCTTGGTTAATTCAGAGCCGAAGATCGTACCAAAGGCACGGTCAGTATTGATTACCTGCACCGGCAATCTCTGAGGCTTTAAGTCCTTTAAGCTGAACTTCTTCAATAACACTTTCTCGTCCACTGTCTTTTCCAGTTCAAAATTATAGATCTGATCGGGAATAAAGTGAGCTACCTCTGCTTCGTCGATATAAGGATTATTTAATATTGCACTCAGATCCACCAGCTTACCGCGTTCATCCTTCTTCACACATTCCTTCACTGAGAGCAGATCCGTACGTCCTACCAATTCATTTAAGGTCTTAACACCAAGCTTAGCCATATGCTCACGAAGCTCCTGTGCTACAAAGCGCATGAAGTTCTCCACATATTCCGGCTTGCCTGTGAACTTCTTACGAAGCTCAGGATTTTGAGTAGCAACACCCACAGGACAGGTATCCAGATTACATACTCTCATCATGACACAACCAAGGGTAACTAACGGTACGGTAGCAAAGCCGAATTCCTCTGCACCCAGTAAGGCTGCAATCACAACATCACGTCCGGTCATTAATTTACCGTCAGTTTCAATCACCACCTTGTTACGAAGGCCATTCATAATCAGGGTCTGATGGGTCTCTGCCAGACCTAATTCCCAAGGAAGACCTGCATTGTAGATGGAGGTTCTTGGAGCCGCTCCGGTACCGCCGTCATAGCCTGAGATCAGAATAACACCTGCACCCGCCTTAGCAACACCTGCTGCAATGGTTCCAACACCTGCTTCTGAAACTAATTTCACAGAAATTCTTGCTGCTTTATTCGAATTCTTTAAGTCGTAGATCAACTGGGCAAGATCCTCAATGGAGTAAATATCATGATGAGGCGGCGGGGAGATCAGCCCCACACCCGGGGTAGAATGTCTTGTCTTCGCAATCCAAGGATATACCTTCTCTGCCGGTAACTGTCCACCTTCACCGGGCTTAGCGCCCTGTGCCATCTTAATCTGAATCTCCTTCGCACTTACCAGATACTGACTGGTAACACCGAATCTGCCGGAGGCTACCTGCTTAATCGCGGAGCATCTGTTTAAGCCATCCTCGCCTACGGTAAGTCGTTCCAGGGATTCTCCACCCTCACCGCTGTTGGATTTTCCTCCGAGGCGGTTCATGGCAATTGCCATTGCTTCATGGGCTTCCTGTGATATTGAGCCATAGGACATAGCACCGGTTTTAAAGCGCTTGACAATCGAATCTACACTTTCTACTTCATCGATACTAATCCCCTGCTCCGGATAATTGATTTCGAATAAACCTCTTAAATTAACCTTTTCCTGCTCAGCCGTGATCTCCCTGGAGTATTCCTTGAAGATCTCATAATTGCCGGTGCGGGTTGATTGCTGGAGTAAATGGATGGTCTTTGGATTATATAAGTGCTCTTCCTTACCACTGCGCAGCTTGTGGGAGCCATTGCTATCCATTGTGAGGTCAGTATTTAAGCCCAGCGGATCAAAAGCCTTTACATGAAGGTCATCCACCTGCTTCTCCATCTCTTTTAAGGTAATACCACCCACACGGCTTACGGTTCCAGTAAAATATTTATCAATAACTTCCTTGCTGATACCGATTGCTTCAAAAATCTTGGAGCCCTGGTAGGACTGAATGGTGGAAATACCCATCTTGGAAGCGATTTTTACAATGCTCTTAACAATTGCCTTGTTATAATCATCAACAGCTGCGTAATAATCCTTATCCAGCATATTGTTGCTGATCAGCTGGCGTATCGTTTCCTGTGCCAGGTATGGATTAACTGCACAAGCTCCAAAGCCTAACAGACAGGCAAAATGATGCACATCTCTTGGCTCTGCACTTTCTACGATAATTCCAAGGGCAGTTCTCTTCTTCGTACGCACCAAGTGCTGCTGCAGAGCAGATACCGCAAGTAAGGAGGGAATTGCCACATGGTTCTCATCAACCCCACGGTCGGAGAGAATTAAGATATTCGCGCCTTCCTTATAAGCCCGGTCTGCATCCAGACACATATGGTCAATGGCTTTTTCCAGAGAAGTATTCTTATAATAAAGCATTGAGATTTCTTCTACCTGGAAGCCTGGTGCTTTCATATATTTTATTTTTAATAAATCTGTATTTGTTAAAATCGGATTATTAATCTTTAATACCTTGCAGTTCTCTGCTTTTTCTTCCAGAATGTTGCCATCCTCCCCGATATAGATTGAGGTAGCCGTTACGATTTCTTCACGAATGGCATCAATCGGAGGGTTGGTAACCTGTGCAAACAGCTGCTTAAAGTAAGAGAACAGCGGAGGATTATTCTTTGACAACACCGGAATCGGTGAGTCAGCACCCATGGCCGCTACTGCTTCCTGTCCGCTTTCTGCCATAGGTAAAATGGAGGTCTTATAATCCTCATAGGAGTAGCCGAAAGCCTTCTGAAGCCGTGCCAGCTCTTCCTCGGAATACTCTACTACCTTTTTATTCGGAATATGAATGCTCTTTAAAGTAATCAGATTCTGATCCAGCCACTCACCATAAGGCTTACGGTTAGCATAGCTGCTCTTAAGGTCTTCATCATCAATTAATTGTCCCTTGATCGTATCCACCAAGAGCATCTTGCCCGGGCGAAGTCTTTCCTTCTTTAATATCATATCGGCAGGTATATCAAGCACACCTACTTCTGAGGACAGAATTAGATAATCATCCTTCGTAATATAATAACGGGAAGGTCTTAACCCATTACGGTCTAATACCGCACCCATAATATCTCCATCGGAGAACAAAATGGAAGCCGGACCATCCCAAGGCTCCATCATGGTCGCATAATACTGATAGAAGTCACTCTTCTCTCTGCTCATGGCAGTATCATTATTCCAAGGCTCGGGAATCGTAATCATTACTGCTAGAGGAAGCTCCATTCCGCTCATAACCAGAAACTCCAGGGTATTATCAAGCATTGCAGAGTCAGAGCCCTCACTATTAATCACAGGAAGTACTTTATGCATCTCACCCTTTAAGAATTTAGAAGACATATTCTCTTCTCTGGCAAGCATCTTATCTGCATTCCCCCGAATAGTATTGATTTCACCGTTATGAACGATGAAACGGTTTGGATGCGCTCTTTGCCAGCTTGGATTAGTATTTGTGGAGAATCTGGAGTGAACCGTTGCGATGGCACTCTCGTAATCCTGATCCTGTAAATCGGCAAAGAACAGACGAAGCTGATTTACCAGGAACATTCCCTTATAAACAATGGTACGGCTGGACAGAGACACGACATAGGTATTGTCATTACTCTGCTCAAAGATTCTTCTTGCAATGTATAGCTTGCGATCAAAATCAAGACCTTTTTCCACATTTGCAGGTCTCTTAATAAAACACTGTGTGATATGGGGCATACAAGCAAGAGCTCTTTCCCCCAGATGCTCCGGCTGTACAGTAACCTCTCTCCAGCCTAAGAGCTTTAATCCTTCCTTTTCTACAACAATCTCAAACATCTTCTTTGCTTGATTACGAGCCAGCTCATCCTGGGGGAAGAAGAACATACCCACACCATAGTCACGCTCACCGCCAAGCTCAATGCCTAAGGGTTTCGCTACCTTGGAAAAGAATTTATGAGAAACCTGTAGAAGGATACCTACGCCATCACCGGTGTGCCCATTGGCATCCTTGCCGGCACGGTGCTCCAGATTCTCTACAATTTTCAATGCATTTTCCACGGTAGAATGTGTCTTAATTCCCTTCATGTTTACAACTGCGCCAATGCCGCAGTTATCATGCTCAAATCTTGGGTCATATAATCCCTGGGGAACCTGTGTTATTTCCTCTCTCATTGTTTTCTCCATATGCACTCCTCTTCCTTTTCTATATCTTGCTAATTTGTATTAATCCTGCTATCCTTCCGATTACAAACCCACTGGAGTACTCCCGTCGGTAAGGATAAAGGTTAAGAGCCTTCGATTTCATATTGTTTTGGTCCGTCTTATAAATGAATGAAAACTTGGCAATTTATAGCCAATGAATCCTATTTGCGCATAATAAAAAAGGCGCAGATAGACTTATGGCTTAAGTCTAAAAACGCCTTTGTTTTTGATGCGTTGATTATATAATAGATCTTTGTAGAATTCAAGTAGTTTTTACAAATTTATAGTGCTTTTACATAACTTTATTAAAATATTAACTTTAAAAACCTTACATTCTAATGATTGCCTGACTCAAATCCTAATAATTTAAAGTTTTTGACTGTTAACACCACAGTTCATTACCATAATCTTCATCCATCTTTTTAGCTGCAAAAAAATTCTGATTATTCCTATTATAAACTAATCAAATCCCGCTGTCGATATAAAGTACAGGCGCCTCTATTCTGATTCGTTATACAAGCTATAAGAAACAGCTATTATAGTCGTACATAGCTCTATTCATTTAGGTAATTGAGAAACTCATGAACGGAAGATATTGTATACACAGCAGATACTATCTCGAAGCGGAAGCTAAGCCCGGAGGAAGCGTTGTAGCGAAGAAATAGTATTTGCTGTGTATACAATTACAAAAAATATATTGTTTCGCAATTGCCTAAAAGCTCTATTCATTGATAGAAAGGATTGACTTTATGGATCTATACAATTCCCACCGAACCGGATATCCCACCAAGCAAGCGCAAGGCACACAAACGAATACCCAAAGTAGATCCGTTACCGAGGTTTCCGGCAGCAGACTCCCTTCCACCGGAGAGCAGGGAAAACCTCTGGAGCTTAGCGATGGTCAAATCCTGAAGGGTCAGGTGCTGGATCACCGCTATAATGAAGTTACAATCCAGTTAAGCCCTGGCAAGCAGACTCATACAGCCCGCCTTTCCGGTGATATCCCCTTATCCATCGGACAAGAAGCTGCGTTTACTGTAACCGTCGACCCTTCTGGCAGCTATGTTTTGAAATATCTTCCTGAGAATAGCTCTACGCAGTTCGATGCAACCATCGGTAAAGCTCTGACCGCAGCTGGATTTCCCATGACCGATCGCAATAAGGCACTGGTGGCAGAACTGCTGATGAATCGCCTTCCCATTGATAAGCAAACCCTACAGAATCTGATCCGGGTTGCCCTGCTAAACCCGTCCTCCAATCCAAAAATATTAGTATTAATGTACAAAAATAACTTGCCTCTTACACCTGAAAATATCAAGCAGTTTGAAGCCTATCAAAAAGGCACCCATCAAATTGGGGACGGGTTGGAGGCAATCACAAAGCAAATAGGACAGCTGCTAACACCGAAGGCACTTGAGCTCCCCTCCTCAAACTACTCGGTTGACCTGGCATTGCAAAAAAATCAGCTCCTCCTTACTATTTTGTCAGCTGCCTCCAGTGACCCGGCACAGGAGCCCTCCACTTTAAGAGACAGCTTTTCCCAAACTCAATTAAATCAATTAAGCAAGCTATTTGAGCAGTATAGGAAAGATAACACTACTTTTCCCGCAGAGGATACCTCTGTTTTAGCCGCTAAAATACAAAACGGTTCCCTATCTTTATCGGAAACCGCCGAATTATTTACCAAACTCCTGGGAGCAAATATAAAGCAAGAAATATCACAGGGAACTTCAGGTGAAGTACCTCAAAGCACTGTCACAAAAGAAGACCTATCCCTAATATCAACCTTAATAGAGGAATCTGAGAACCAGCCAAATTCTTCTTTACCCTTATCAAAAGTACTTACCGCTCAGGAATGCGTTTCCCTTGCAACGATACTAAAGGATACTCCTGACCTTTCAAATCCCCCGTTAATGAAAGACCTTATAAGTAAAGGCAGTCTAACCCTCAAGGAGTTATTTACAGCACTTCGCGAACAGCTTTCTCAACTAGATAAGACCACTGCAGCAAAACTGATTCAATCCCCCGAATACATAAAACTTTTTGAAGCCGCCTTTCTTAAAAAATGGTCCATTACTCCCAACCGATTTGCTGAGAAAGCTGCTGTTACAAGTTTCTTCCATGATTTGAATGAAGATTTAGAACAGCTCCATGGCTTAACCAAGGAACAGCCCGGCTTAAGCGACCGTGATCCATTGCAGCAGCCGGTTCAGAATCTGAAAGAAAACCTTCAATTTATGAAAGCACTGAACCAAGTCTTCACTTATCTGCATCTGCCCATTCAGTTTAAGAATCAGACTGCTTCTGCAGAACTTTATGTTTTATCAAAGAAAAGAACAAAGGAAAGCAAATCCGAAGCCTTGAGCGTATTACTACACCTGGAACTTGTTAATCTGGGCTTAATCAATATCTATTTGAATCTGCAGGACAACCGGCAGCTGCAAGCAGATTTCTACATAGAGGATAAAGAAACCGGAAGACTAGTGAACGAGCACCTGACAGATTTAGCGGAAGCTTTGCAGAAAAAGTCTTATCATCTGAAGGCAACGGTTAAGGATAACTATAATAAGCTCGATTTCAGTAAGGATTTTATCGAGCAAAATTCTTTGGACAGCCAGGTGAAACGATATACCTTTGATATCCGAACATAAAAAATTACAGCAAGCATTTTGTGAAGGATGTAGCTTAGGTGAATTATTTCGTGATAAATTTAGCTAAGATGAATTCCTATACGCTGTAAATACCGTGCCAACCATTTGTTAAAATATCGTTCTGCGGTTGTGACCTACGCAATTTATATTCTTTACCATTCGAATTCTTTCATACTTTAATTGTTTCACATATAAAGATAAGGAGCTATTGTATCCTGGCACTGGAGAAATGACTTAGTACAAGTCACATTTCCATCGCCACCATTTACAACAGCTCCTCTTTCCTGGAGTCTTTAACTACATCTTATCAGCTATGTTGCCCCGAATCTTCCAGCTACAAAATACTAATTTGGAAGATGCAGTTTGTTATTATCTATCTTATAATCAAAAAGCATGCTATTGACATAACCTATCATGCGTTCAGGCTCCGTTGCTTTTCTCCAAAGCCGATAGCCTTCGGAACCAAGAATCTCCTCCCGCACTGACGCAGTGGTGCCTGCAAAATAATTTACATTTAAGCGGCTGACGGTTTCTGACATCAATTCCATTTCATATTCCTCATAAAGTCCTGTTTCCTTCAACTGCGTATAGATTCTCTGATAGGCTGCATCAGCAAAATACTTTTCCGAATTTGTGCTAAACTTAAGTAAATATTCATTCTGAATCTTCTTCTTTTTTGCCCAGTTCTCCACGTCGACACGGGTGGTGTGATAATCATACCCCTGGGACGGATCAAACTCCAGAACTCCATACTGCTGAGGATAGGTGCAAAGGGAGCTGCTTACGATCTCAAAAATTGGCTTCTCTTCCTTCTTCGTACTTTTGATATCCTGAATATGAATATGCCCGCTGAACACCAGCTTAACATCACATTCTTCCAATACCTTCTGCACCGCTTCGTAATTATCCAGAGTAAATCCATAGCTTAGAATCGGGCTATGCTTCAAGAGATTATGATGCATCACTGCAATGATCTGCGCGTTCTTCTCCTTTGCCAGTTTACTGCATTCCCGAATCCATTGAAAGGTCTCCTCACTTATTTGACCGTAAGCTGCGGGTGCTCCGTACTTCATATTTGTTTTATATACATTCGTATCCAGCATCATAAGCCAAACATCCTTTGCGGGTGCAGCTAGATAGCTCAAGGTTGTGCTGTCTCTGGAGATAGCCTCTTTGTATCCGAAGTCCTCATAGATAGCTTCAAAATCCTTACTGGTAACCGGATCGGTTACATACTGCTCTTCGCCATTCATACTTCTAGCCCAGGGATTCTCAACGTCATGGTTCCCGGGAATAACAAAAACGCGTGTACCCGATGTCTTTTCGATCTCTCCAAAGGTCTCGGCAAGCTTTAAATGACTTTCCTTCTCACCATTATTGGTTAAATCTCCGCTGACAATCAAAATATCCGGCTTTTTATCCTCAACTTCTTTCGCAAAAGCATCCGTAATTTCCGTCACATAATTAAGCTGCCGTCCGTCACTGGTTGCAATATACCGCTGATAAGCTGCCCCGTTATCATGTAAGCTCTGTGCCAGATAGTGGATATCTGATGTAACAAACATCGTAATTTTATTACCAGAATCAATGACCGGCGATTTTCTCTCTGTATTTAAAAAACTGCAGCCAGTGAATAACAAACTTATCGCAAATAGATAGATTAATTTCTTGTATTGTTTCATCACGGATATTACTTCCTCCAGATAAATAGGTACTTTAGGTAATTGCGAAACTCATTAACTGAAGATTGTATACACAGCAGATACTATCTCGAAGCGAAAGCTAAGCCCGAAGGAAGCATTGGAGCGAAGAAATAGTATTTGTTGTGTATACAATTGCAAAGACTATATTGTTTCGCAATTGCCTAAATAGGTACTTTTTATAACTACTGCTGCTCTAATTTCCAAATGTGTACATTCTTCCGGAAAATCAAGCAAACCATGATACCCGCAAATGCAAGGATCAGAAATAGAAATGCTGCCCCCGATCCTTTTCCGCTGCCGAACAGGAAGACTGGTATACTCCCCGGTTTCTGCAGCTCCATAAAAGGTTCAAATACTTTATCGACTAAAATTCCTCCCAGTAAATATCCGATTGGAATTGTAAAAAACTGCAGCGTATTCCTAGCTGAATAAACACGCCCCTGCATCTCTATGGGGATATTACTTCTCAAAATCACATCCAGATTTGCCCCCATGATGGGTATTACGATCCATCCCAGCACAGCACCCAGACACCATACGGGTGTCGAACTCCCAAAAGCCAGAAAGAAATTTTCCGTACCCATGGAGAACAATAGAGTATTGCAAATCACCTTTACTCTGCTCTTTGGTGCCGGTAATAAGGACACCAGAAGACTGCCTGCCAAGGTTGCCAGCCCTGTCGCCATATTTACAAGACCCAGTGCCACTTCACCTCCGCCTTGCTTTGATAAAATCATGGCAGGAAGTGCTGCATTATACATGGAAGCAATCAAATTAATTGCCGCCAGAAACAGAATGAGATACAAAATTCCAATTTGCTGCTTCAGATAATACAAGCCTGCTTTTGCTGATTTGAATATAGACTCCTTCGCTTCCTCATCCTTTTTCAATTCAGGTATTCTTACAAAGAATAATAGCGCGAGGAACGCCATACTAAAGCTGAATAAATCAAAAGTAATCACCCATTGGATACTGAAAAAGGACAGGAATGCCGTAGCCAGGACTGGTGTGATTACAGTAACCAATGAATTGGAAAACGACCTCATCCCACTCACTTTTTGATAATATTTACGAGGTGTTAACAGACTTGTTGTCACATCAGCAGCCGGCTGCTGAACCGTGTTCATTAGACCATTTACTGCATTCAGGACATACAGATGCCATAATTCCAATCTCCCTGTCTGCAGCAAAAGGAATACAATAACTGTACACCCAGCTGCAACACTGTCACAAACCAGCATGCAACGCTTTTTATTCCACCTGTCGCTTAGCGCACCCGCAAAAATACTCATCACTACATAAGGTAAGTAAGAACAAATGGCGAGTAATGCCGTTTGCAAAGCTGATTCGTATTGCTGATAAGACCATATGACAAGTGCAAAATTCGTCATGGCACTGCCCAATGACGAAAAAGACTGTGTTAACCATAATATAAGAAAATCGTGTAGCTCTTTCACAAATAATTTAATAGAATTCATTTTGACTTTGCTCCTTCAAATTTTTAGAATATTTGTCGAGATGCAAAGTCTACCGGACATTAAATACCATCTCCATGCGAGTTTGTCCTGTCAGACCTTGCATGGAGCAAATGCACTACAACGTACCATTTTTTCCTCCTTGATCAAGAATATAAATTTTATAGCGACTCAGCCAGCCTGAGCTTTTTTCCTCATTTTTGACATTCATCACCCATTTATCTTCCCTTTTCTTCCCATTATAAGAAAAACTAACGAAACATTCAATCATAATTTACAAAACACATTAAAAACACAAGTTTTATATCCATCCTCCGGTATCAATATTTGAGTCAATTGCTATAATTATTTTAGTACTGCGCCATTGATTCTGTGGATATCATTTGAACTCTATTTGAGTATCATATACAAAACCGAACGCTTTTATGATTATTTTGTATATGAAACCAGATGATTTTTTATAGACTCCAATCGCTCCAGGATAAGACTTTTTAAACTGTCTGGACGAATCCCTAGAAGACTTTCACCATAAATAATAAAGTAGTTTGCAATAAACTTTTCTTCTTCCTGATTGTAAAATCCCCTGATATAATATGTTTCATTTTCTTGCTGCAGTTCCATGGAAGGATAATGCTCTTTATAGAATAGGTCTACCCCCATAATAGAAATTTCAACTTCAAAATCAATCGCATTATTATCTCTGAACATCTCCCTTGCGGATACAAGTAATTCAGATAAGGGCTTGGGCATATAGTTAACACTGGGGTGCACGGCATGAATTTTATCACATCGGAGTACTTGCGGTTTTTTATTCTGAAAATTATAAGCGGTTGCGTACCATTGTCCATAAGCAGAGGTAATATCAAAAAACTGAAGAAAATAATTCTTATCCCTATCTCCTTTTCTATAGACAACCTCGCATACACGCTCCTCTACAGCCATTTTTAAAATATCGTCCAGACAGCTGCAAACATTCTTGTTCTGATAATTTCCCAAGCGAAATACCTTCTCCATCTTTCGTAATTCCTGTATTCTTTCTTCTGATATACACCCTTCAAATTTACCCTTTAATTTTTCAACACTCAAATGAAAGGGAGTTGATTGATAAGCATTTAAGGTCTGCATAGCAAAATAAAGTGCATAAACCTCATCAATGTTAAAAACAATCGGTGACAACAAACGATTGGGGAGAATACCATAATACCCATTTCGCCCTGAACTAGAATAAATGGGCATCCCGATCTCTTCCAAAGACTGAATATCACGGAGTGCTGTACTTTTAGAAATAGTATATTTCTTCATAATATCTTTGAGATGAAATGATTTTTTATCATTCAAATAAATCATCATATCATGAAGCCGTTCTGTTTTTCTCATAAACATCCCTCTTTTCAAATAAACGGTATCACTATTTGACACCATTATATATTATACTTTAAGCAGGACAAAGGTCAAGCGTGAAGCGCTATGTTCTATCGTATTAGCAAGTTTCGCAATTGCCTATAATAGTAAGATAGGTAATTGGGAAACTCATTAACTGAAGATATTTTATACACGGCACAACTGTTTCGAAGCGGAAGCTAAGCCCGAAGGAAGCCTTGGAGTGAAGAAATAGTATCTGCTGTGTATACAATCACAAAAACTATTTTGTTTCACAATTGCCTAACTGTAAGAATTAAAAAGGAGAAAAACAACATGAAAAAACTATTTTTGGTTTCATCTTTTGCTGAGGTAGCAAACTTATTTACAAGCTTTGAAAAAGACTTAGAGGGTAAAACAGTAACCTTTATTCCTACTGCAAGTAAAGTAGAAAAGGTTGTATTTTATGTAAAAGCAGGCCGGACAGCCCTTGAAAAAATGGGTCTAACCATTGATGAACTTGATATCTCAACCGCCACAACAGATGAAATAGCCACAAAAATCAAAAAAAATGATTTCATTTATGTAACAGGCGGCAACACCTTCTATCTACTACAGGAACTAAAAAGAACAGGTGCAGATAAACTAATCAAAACCGAGATCAATTCCGGTAAACTTTATATCGGTGAATCAGCCGGTGCAATCGTTGCATCCCCAAATATTGAATATGCAAAAGCCATGGATACAATAAAAAAAGCACCTGATCTAGAGAATTATGAAGCTTTAGGCTTAGTGGACTTTTATACCGTCCCCCACTATACCAACCCTCCCTTTCAGAAATCAGCCAAAAAAATAATTGATACCTATTCTTCCATCTTAAATTTAACTCCAATCAGCAACAATGCTGCAATAACTATAAATAACAATGTAGTAAAAATCAAACACACCGAAACCCATTAACCCACAAATAAAGCTAACATCAAAATCACCAAAAACACTCCACCCCAATATCCATCTCATAAAACCGTCAACTCACAAAAATAACGCAACATAAAATAACTTCCTAACAAAATCACTACCTCTCAAATAACGCAACACAAAATAACCTCCTAAAAAAACACTACCTCAAAAAACGCAACACAAAATAACCTCCTAAAAAAACACTACCTCTCAAAAATACACCACCCAAAATAACTCCTTCTAAAAATCCACTACCTAACGCAGGCTGTTGCAACACAACCTCCGCAGCGGAAGGAAGGACGGGTAGGTTCCCTAAATGCGCTGTTTGACAGACGCATAGGGGATTTTGTATGACAAAAGCGAACATTTATGTTCGATTATGGCATACAAAATCCCCTATGTGTCGGTCAACCTGCGTGTGTGGGAACCTACCCGTCCTTCCTTCCGCTTCACAACCAAAAAGCAACAGCCATCACTACCCAATTACCATCATCATTCACTCCTCAATGCATCAATCGGATTAAGCCTAGCCGCCTTATTCGCCGGAGCATACCCGAATCCTATCCCAATCGCTGCCGAAACACTAAAAGCCAGCACAATAGAATTCGTCGTCGGTGCCGCATTAACACCAAACATATTACCAAGGGTAACGGTTGCCACATACCCTATCACTACCCCAATAAGCCCGCCCAGCATACTGATGGAGGTGGCCTCAATAACAAACTGCCACATGATATCTCTTCTCTTAGCACCCAGGGATTTGCGGATACCGATCTCCTTTGTTCTTTCCACTACAGATACCAGCATAATAT
>JAEWMZ010000229.1 GCA_023392995.1 Bacillota bacterium | reverse complement strand
AAAAATACCTCTGAGAATCTGACCGCTTCTGAATCCAGAATCCGCGACCTGGATATGGCAAAAGAAATGGTTGCTCTCTCGAAAGCAAATATATTAACCCAGGTCGGTCAAAGTATTATGGCACAATCAAATAATAATGCTAAAAATATCCTTAGTCTGCTTCAATAAAATAGAAAGCCACAAGAAGTTTCCTTCTTGTGACCCACTAGTATTAAATAATGTCTGCGGTCCGATTACCTGCTCCATGAGACTTTGACCGGATTCTCCAGCTTCTTAATTGGTGCCGAGTCCCTTTCTAACACCACCTGATTATCCTCAGGCCAGACTACGGATATATTGTATTGCATTTTACCTCCAAGCCTACCTCCACTTTGAATATCCATGAAATAAACATTGCCTTTTCCATCCTCATAACGATGTGAAAATACATATATATCTGTAAAATCTTCTATACTCAGCTGGGCAATTGTTGATTCAAAAGTAACTTGGGCAACATCTCCTACTCTTTGAATTCTCTTAATATATAGATCGGAGGCAGCCGGTGTCATTGTTTGATTCAGTAAATCGATGGTCACTATCCGATCTTCCTTCAAAAACATCCCTGCACCCGTAATTTCCAAGCCCCTTAAAGCTTCTTCTTTGAAATAATCACACTCCAGATAGTATGTTATTTCCACTGGATCCTTCCTATAGGTCACCGCGGGTCGGCTGCCCTCCGGCCTCCCCCAGGTATTACCGCTCTCATCAACCCCTTTGATCTCCAAGCCGCTGATAACCGCAGCACCGTTATTAGGTGCTGTTGCTTTGATTTCAATTCCGGTAGGATATTGGGTTATGGTGTGAATCTTTACGGGCTGACCCAGCACGTGAACCTCCTGATTTAACTCGATTATTTTCGGTTCGGGATAGTCATTTAAATGAAGTTTAAATTCATAGGAAGCCAAAACCGTTGGTTCCCCCTCCACATAATCAAAAGAGTCGTCTGATCCATCATAAATCTTGGATGTAGTAAATAGCTTTACCAAAGAGACTGGTATCGTTATGTCCTGCGGAATCATAGCATCCCCGGAACGTATGCTGATACTTTGCACTCCGCTGGATGCTGATCCATATTCCTTATTATTTTTCTGCAGGTCGACGCCTACTATATCCAACTCATTCAGAAACTCATTATCAATAACAACCTCATATAAATCTGCATTATCCGGGTTCATCACACTCTCCGGTAATTCAAAAAACATCACCAGTCGTTTACTGTCAGCAACTACACAAGGCATTTTCAAGGTATATCCATTGGACTCCTGTTCTAAATTCACCTCCTGCACATATCCATTCTTTACGGAGTTTTGCAACCCCTTGTCAAATTTTACATAGGCAGACAAATTGCCAAGGACAGGGATTTTGTCCACTGCTTGCGCGATCACCGCAGACGTATTGATCAGCGAAGTAAAGAGTACAAGTATCCCTACGAATACTCCCATACCAGTGTAGCAACGTCTCACAAGTCTCTTCCGGATTTTTTTGTGAAGCCGTTTTTCCATATCATCCAGCTCTGCCGGATATTCAATTGTGTTTTTTATCATATCTTCGTATTCCATATAACCACCTTGATTCATAGTAATCTCCATTCTGCCGCCAATGGGCTATTTCTTGCCTATTCTGTTAATTCTAGTTTTAACAATGCCAATGCCCTTCGCTCTCTTGTTGCTACTGTCCCTTGTGGGACATCAAGAATTACAGCCGTTTCTGCCAGCGTATACCCGCCAAAGAAGCGAAGATAGATGATACTTGCCAGTTCCTGCGATAGCTTGTTCAGTGCCTCCTTGATCGGGAGCGTATCCAATGCTTCTACCGCTTCCTCCGGAATTTGGTCAATTAATATCTCCCGCTTCTTCTTACGCAGCTGTTGCAAGCATTCATTCACGAGAATCCGGGTAAGCCAGGTTTTAAAATACTCCTCATTTCTTAATTTACCACGGTTGATGTATCCTTTGTAAACGGCTTCATCGAGTACATCAAGGGCAAGTGTCTTATCTTTCATATAACTGTATGCGACCCGGTATAAGCATTTCTTGTACTTTTCCATTTGTGTGACATAATCCTGTTTACTAATTCCCATCAGTTCCCTCCTCTCTAATCATATAGATGCATGAAACTGTTGTTTTTATTGTTAAATATTATTTTTTTAGTTATTTGATCAAAATGAGGCACATATAGGCACATTGCTTTGAATAGATCGGTACCTCTTTTCAAGTATACAATATAAGCTTACGATGTTAACCAATAACATAGCTTAAGATGACTGGCTAATGCCCGACAAGGAGTAAGGGAGGAAAAAAGTGCATAACAAAAAGGCTGAGGCATAATACTGCCCTGAGGATATGACTTACCTCGCACACAGATTGACAGACATCCGTAATAACATATCCGTCAAAAGTATATTATGGTAAGTCATATTCCCATTGCTGCATTATGCGACAGCCTTCACAATTTATATGGGATATAACCTTGGTTTCTATTATGATAGTGAATCTGAACTTATAGTATAGATCACACAGAAGCAAAATTCATGGAACTACTTCTGCTTGTATTTTGCAAAAGTTATCCTAATTTTGAAGTACTGTTTCCTTACTTAGAACAAACTTTTTAAACACCTCGCCGCGATCCTCGAAATTCTTAAAGAACCCATAGCTGGCCGCCGCTGGTGAGAACAAGCATGTCATGCCCTTCTTTGTGATCTCTTTTGCTTTATGCACAGCCTCTTCTACGTTGGCAACAGGTACAATATTCTTATCTTGTGACGGCTTATCGGTATTTGCAATTAAAGTCTGAATCCGATATCCGGTATCCGGCATTAATATGATATTTCTAATCTCCGAGTCTAAAAGATAATCCACCAAAGGCTTATATTCAATCCCACGATCCATTCCGCCCAGGATCACGGTATCAATATTTCTGATGCTCATAACCGCCTGAATGGTAGTCTCACAGATGGTAGAAATGGAATCATTATAAAAGGTTATTCCATCGATAACTGCCACATATTCCATTCGATGAGGAAGGGGCTGAAAGGTTTTTACCGCTTCATAGAAGCTGTGGTTATCCACCCCAATATAATTAGCTATACTATAGGCTGCTGCTATATTGTAAACATTATGATGTCCCTTCAGCAAAATCTCGTCATCGATGATTTCAATATGCTGATCTTTAAAATAGATATGATTCTCCTTCACGGTTACATCCGAATCATCGTCCCGGTCAGAAAGAGTAATCACTGCTGCTTTCAAATGTCTCGAAGGTGTAAGAAACTCTTTGTTATAGATCAGAAGATCTCCCTTTTGCATAAATTTATAAATATTTTCTTTCGCAGCAGCATACTTTTCAAAAGTTCCATAATGATCCAAATGCTCCTGATACAGGTTCAAATGCAATCCAATATGGGGAGAATGCGTTACATGCTCCAACTGATGGGAAGAAAGTTCAAACACAATCAGAGTCTTCTCATTAATCTCTTCTAATACATTAAACACCGGAACACCAATGTTCCCTACCAGGCGCGCATCCCTTCCGCTGCTATGAATCACATGGTAAACCAGAGAGGAGGTTGTGCTCTTCCCCTTAGTGCCAGTAATTCCAATGGTCTGCTCCCGATAAAACTCCAAAAACAGATCCGTCTGGGAGGTTAATTTCTTATAATCTGCGCTGTCCTTACTGTTAAATACAATCCCCGGACTTTTTATTATCATATCATAATCCGCAAGAATGTCCTGATAAGAATTTCCGTTATACAGGGTAACGTTTTCCAGTGATTCCTGTATTTCATTTTTATCATAAATTCCAAACTGCATATCCGGCAGGAACTTCCTGATAAATTGATAGGTGGATCTTCCCTCTCTGCCAAAACCCAGCAGCAATACCTTTTTATTTTTAAGTTTTTCACATATTTGAGTAATCATTTCTACCTCTTTTCAAGCATATCCTTTGATTAATGACAAGTAAATAAGAGCCGATCAAGCTATCGTCTTTTAAAATTCTTGCGTTTGATAATCCATGAAAGCAGTCTTTTCCTGCCCTTAAACCTTCTTAAACTAGATGAGCATCCGTTCCTTCAGCTGTTCTACCAGCTCCTCCGGTACTGAGTTTTCTTCATTATAATAAGATAGATAGGGATTCTCTGTCTGAATATAAGCCTTATACTGTTCCTTACTCTTATAATATTCATAGAGCTTAGGCAGTTTCTCTCCCTTTTCAATAGAACGATGAATCACCATACAAATAGCTGTATTTACTTCATCACAGGTTCCCACACATTCAAAGGGCTTCTCCGGGGCTGCTCCAATCAACTGATCAAAGATAGGAAGGAGATTCTCCTGATTTAACATATCCGTACCAAAAATCTGTGTTAAACGGTCAAGGGCTATAAAGGGTGACAGAATAATATACACAAACAAGCATTTTGAACAGGCTCCGCACCACTGATCCTTTTTACTTCCTACATTACAGCTATGAAAAATAAAATGATATTTCTCCTGTCTTGCAAAAAACTTTGCAATCTGAAACTCACTAAAGGGGCGAAGTAAACTAAAGTAATGCACTCCGCTGTTTACATATTTCTTTTCATAATTGATAAAATCCAGTTCAAATTTATAGGACTTGGAGTACTGATGATTCACCTCTGTTCCTTCCACTGTACTCTCATTGGCACTGGCTTCGTTGGACAGTACCACATATTCCTTGTCATGAAGATAGGCAGACAAAACGGAGGAAAAAGCCACGATAGCAGAAAACGGTGTATGACCATTCAAATACCCTTTCTGATTCAGTGTCAGTAAATTCCCATCCAGACTGCGGTTAACTACTAAAATATCCGCCTCCTGATAACCTGCCGCAGCAGCACATGAAAGGGAGGTGAGCTTTTTATTAATCATAAAGCACAGATTACTCTCTTTTCGACTGCTTAATAACTCCAGTGTTACAACAGAATCCTTGCCTCCTCCGATAGGAATCATACATCCATTTTTAATTTTTTCTGATTTAAAGTAAGCTTTTTTCTCGATAGCCCCACAGCTTTCCAGCCGCATGAATTCCTGAACGCTGGTTTCAATCCTATTCGTATAGAAGAACTCACCCAACCCAAGATAATACTGCTGCTTCCACCAGTCAATCTGCTCCGAATCTAGCTCACCTGCTTTTATGCGCACGGTGGGGGGACATGCACATTTCCAATAGCTGATTAACTCCACCAAGCCAAGCTGGAACGCGAGTTGGTTTACTGTTTCCTCATTTTCATAATTTATCTCTGCATGCTTTTTTCGAAATTCCCATTTCGGTGTAAATACCGCTAATCCATCAATATTGAAATAATAGGTGATAACAAGTTTATCTCCCTGATCAATAATGTCATATTTGTCGTATGTAAAAACCAGATGTTTTTCTCTCAATTCATTGAATTTATCTTGCATGGAAGCCTCCATATTTTATTATCGTTCCCTTGGAACCCTACACTTTATACCAGAAGCCTAACCCTCGCTCATGGTCCTTCAGCCACCTTCGCATGCTTGCAAGCTCGCTTGCAGCATACTCGCTACGCCTTATTATACCATGAGCCTAACCCTTGCTCATGGTCCTTCAGCTCCGTTCGCATGCTTGCAAGCGAGCTTGCAGCATACTCGCTACGCCTTATTATATTCTTCATATTAAAAGATTTCAATGATTAATTAAGCATTTCTCTATCCTATCTAAATTATTCCAGAAACTTCAGAATATATCGTTGACAAATATATCGTTAAGTGATATATTCAATATATCGTAAGCTGATATATCGGAGGAGGATGCACATGGAAAGTAATATTCCCTTAACAGAGGCACTTTATTATATTCTACTTTCTGTAAGAAAACCCAACCATGGCTACGGAATTATACAGGAGATAGAGTCTATCACAAATTCCAGGGTTATCCTTGGTCCTGGTACCTTGTATGGTGCTATTAATTCTATGCTGACGAGAGGTTGGATTCAGTTATATAGTGAAGATAAAAGCTCCAGAAAGAAAAAGGAGTACCTGATCACAGATTCCGGAAAAGAGATGTTCCAAAAGGAAGTGGATCGTTTGAATGAATTACTTAACAACGCTGGTTTAATGGAGGAGGTCATATGAGAATTTTTAAACTGTATTATGATAAGGACTCCGAAGAGCAATGGATTAATGAGATGGCAAAGCAGGGCTGGGCTTTGGAGAAGTTCTTTCTGGGTTATTATACCTTTGTTCCCTGTAAACCTGGAGAATACATCTATCAGATAGATTTACTGGACAGTTGGACTGGAGATAAGCAAAACTTTTTTTCCTTTATGGAGGAAGTCGGTGTAGAGGTTGTCGCCCAGTGGTACCGCTGGGTCTACCTTAGAAAGCAGGCATCGGAAGGGCGCTTCGAACTCTATACCGATACGGAATCCAAGCTTAGACAGTATCGGCGAATGCTGCACTTCTTTCTCGTAGGCGCTTTCATAGAGACACTGTGTCTTTTCGTTGAGATTAAATCTATAATTCAACTGCAAAATCTCATATCCTGGATCTTCTGTCTTGCAATTGCATTATTACTATTCGCTTTCCTTCATGTTGCATGGAAATGCGGCAGAAAAATACAACAGCTAAAGAATAATTAGGCATTAATTGATTAGATTTCCATTAAAAAGTATCTTTTCTGGTTTTATCCTACTTACTCTCATGGTATAATCTACCTAATTGAGAAAATTAGCCAATTTTATCGTTAAATAATGCAATAACATTAAATGAAAAAATATAACCGCGCTGCCGGGATATCCTTCCGCAAAGCGCAAGAAAGAGAGGTATCATGTCTTTAAGTGTTAAAAATCTTTCAAAAAGCTACGGTGAAAAATTAGTACTTGATCACCTAAGCTTCGAAATCAGTGAGCCTGGAGTTTATGCCCTCCTGGGAACCAATGGAGCCGGCAAAACTACCTCCCTGCGTATTATTTTAGGAATGCTGGCAAAAAATGAAGGTGATGTACTTTGGAAGAATAAGCCTCTAGATCCTGTCCGTACCAATGTGGGCTATCTGGCTGAGGAACGCGGCCTTTATCCCAAGTATTCCTTACTGGATCAGCTGCTTTATTTTGCAACTCTTCGAAATGTCCCTAGGCATACTGCAATGGAACGCATTAAGCACTGGTCTGAGCGTCTTATGGTTGACGAATATATCTTTCCTCCGAAGACAAAAAAGAAAACTTCCGCGAAAGCAAACCGGGCGGATCAGCTCTCCAAGGGTAATCAGCAAAAGGTACAGTTAATGGCTGCCCTGATATCCGACCCAGAGTTAATCATTTTGGACGAACCGCTCAGCGGTCTTGATCCTGTTAATACGGATTTATTCAAATCCATCATTAAGGACGAGATTCAGAAGGAAAAATATTTAATTATGTCCAGCCACCAGATGCCAACAATTGAGGAGTTCTGCTCCGACATTGCAATTTTGAATCGCGGTAAGACTGTTCTTCAAGGTAATCTGAACCAAATTAAAAAAAGCTACGGCAGAGTCAATCTCTTTGTAAAAAGCGATATGGATATAGCCTCATATATCACTGCCTTTCAATTACCTATTGTAAATAAAACTCCCAGTGAATATCATCTGAGAGTACAAGATGAAAAGCAGGCTATGGAATTCTTGACAAAGCTGATCGGTGACAATATTCCAATTGTAAAGTTCGAACTGCGTGAACCGTCACTTCATGAAATATTCATTGAAAAGGTAGGGGATAACAATGAAGAAAAGTAATCTCACGGGCTGGCAGAATGTGTTTTCCTTCACCTTGATCCAGACCTTGAAAAGCAAGACCTTCCTCGTTTCTTATACCATCCTGGTAGCACTGGTGTTACTATCCATGCCCCTGATTACTCTTTTTACGAATGGCGCAAAGGAAGATCCCAACGCTTTCAGCCCTATCAATAAGGTATATGTAGAGAATAAAACCACTCTTCCTGACATGGACTTCTCGCAGCTGAACGAACAAGCAGCTTTTGGGCATATAACCTTCGTTACACTCTCGGTGGATTTAAAGTCATTGGAAAACCGTATTGATACCGAGGAAGACACTTCTGTGCTGCTGACCATTTCCGAGGATACTTCCGGTTATTCCTTATCCTTTGTAAAATCGGGCAGCGGTCCGGTAAAGGATAGCAATCTTGAGCAGCTAGGCAATGCAGTCCGGGAGCAATTTGATGCCTTTCGAATCCAAACTCTGGGCATTAGCAATGAACAGTTAACGAAGCTGCAGGCTCCGGTTACGACCGCAGTCGCTTTAACCGATACACAGGGTAATGTGATTGAAAAGGAGGATACCTCCATCTCCTTTAATGAATACTGGTTGATGTATGGAATATTATTTGTTGTCTTAATGGTAAATACCATGGGTGCAACCCAGATCGCAACCTCAATTGTAACTGAGAAATCCACCCGCGTGGTAGAGTATTTGTTAACCTCCATCAAACCCCTTGCACTAATGGTTGGCAAGATTCTAGCCACATTGGTTGCTGTACTGGTACAGATGGTTTCCATGGTTATTGCGGTATTCGTATCTAACTTAATATCCTCTGCTCTTTCCTCTGGGAATGGAAACAGCTTATTAGCAGATTATCTGCCGAAGAATATCTTTGAAAATATTAATATCATGAATATTCTTCTATGCTTCCTGCTCGTTATCCTTGCCTTTGTCTTCTATGCAACTCTGGCAGGATTAGCAGGTGCCACGGTAAGTAAAATGGAGGAGTTAAACGAAGGACTTACCCTATTTACCTTCACCAATATCATTGGTGCTTATATTGCGATTGGCGCCTTAGGTACGTTAATTGGCTCTGGTCTTAATGCCTTTGTAACCTTTTCTTTGCTTTTCCCTTTATCCTCACCATTTATATTACCTGGTGCAATTATTGTCGGAAAGGTTACAGCACCCATTATTGCCGCCGCTATAGCACTTCAAATTATTTTTATACTACTTCTATTTAAATTTGTTGCTGCCGTGTATGAAACACTAATTCTTCATAACGGTAATACCATAAAAATAAAAGAGCTAATGAAAATCTCCAAGCTGGTTAAGAAGGGAGGTACCATAAATGAATAATAATTTTAGAGGCTGGAACGCCGTATTCGGCTTTACTTTCCGCCAGGCAACCAAGGGCCTCTCCTTTAAGCTGGTGACTACCCTGATCTCCGTCCTGATTATTGGAGCCTTTGTTATCTTAAATGTTATTGTTGCAAAGCCTGATGGAAAGGATACACCTGAGAATTCACCGATTAAAACCGTATTTGTTCTTGACAACAGCGGCTTACAACCGACGGATTTTAAAGCTTACAATCCTGAGCTCTCTACGGAGCGCTTTCAGAATATAGCCTTTACGAATGTAACAGAGGGTGATCGTATTGCAGTTATAGCAAAAGCAGCTGCAGATTCCGATGCATCAATTGCTGTCATCATTACTGCCACCCAAGAGGGTTATGAGCTGGAAGCTGCCATTCCCTCCGGTTCCACAATAACCAAGGAACAGGCTCAGGATGTTCTTGCCCTGATGCAGACCAGTTTTGAGTCCAGCAAGCTGATGCAGTCCGGTCTTACGATGGAGCAGTTGACCACTGTTTTAAAACCGATATCTACAAGCTATTCTGACATTGGTGAAAGCAAGAATATGATTGCCTATGTCATTCGTATGATTGCCCCCATGGTCTTTGGTTTGGTGTTGTACATGATGCTGATTCTGCACGGGCAGGCTGTCAGTAAATCCGTTTCGACGGAAAAGACCTCTAAGCTGGTGGAAACCTTGCTTACCTCCATTCATCCCTACGCCTTAATCACCGGCAAGGTTCTGGCTGTTACTACTATGGCAGTCATGCAGTTTGTGATATGGATTGTCTCAGGAGCAATCGGCTTATACGGAGGAAACCTGGTAGCAAAACAGATTTATCCCGAGTATCAGAACTCTGTTATTACCATTATTAATTTCTTACGGGATAATATCGGTGAAACTGCTCTCACAATACCTTCCATTATCCTTGCCATCATCATATTCTGCATCGGTTTCTTATTCTATTGCGTTATAGCAGGTATGGCTGGCTGCATGGTATCAAAGCCGGAAGATACATCTACTGCTCAAGCCTTGCTTATATTCCCGGTATTAATTAGCTGGCTGATCAGCTATATGGCTCCGGTTATGGAAAATGAGGCTATCACAACGGCAATACGTTATATTCCGTTCACCATACCTTTCTGCATTCCAGCCGAGTTGATTACCGGTACCATCGGATATGTGCAGGGAATCATATCCTTATCTATCTTGGCCGTGTTCTCCTTGCTGATTATTATGCTGTCTGCAAGAATTTATAAGGGTCTGATCCTGTATAATGGTGAAAAAGTCAGCTTTAAACTAATTGGTAATGTTTTAAGAAATAAATAGCTATAAATACCATGAATAAGATAAGAAGATCTATCACCACCATTTTTTAACCTAGTGAAGCGATAGATCTTCTTTTTCCATTAAAAAAGAGCCATCTCTTAGCATTAGGACTGCAAGCTAAGCAACAACTCTTCTTGTTAAACATAATGTAATAGGCAATTGTGAAGCAATACAGTTTTTGTAATTGTATACACAACACATACTATTTCTGCGCTCCAACGCTTCCTTCGGGCTTAGCTTCCGCTTCGATATAATATGTGTTGTGTATACAATAGCTTAAGTTTCTGAGCTTCCCAATTACCTAAAACATAATGTAATTAATCTTCCATCGATAATGCCTTAATTCTATGAATCAACATATCAATTGCAATTTCATTTAAACCGCCTCTTGGCACAATGATGTCCGCATACTTTTTATAGGGCTCTACAAAAAGCTCATGCATCGGCTTAACGGTACTGGAATACTGCGCTATAACGGAACCAAGGCTTCTTCCACGTTCATTGACATCTCTGATAATCCGGCGTATTAATCTCTCATCCGCATCTGTATCCACGAATATCTTAATATCCATTAAATCTCTAAGCTCCGTATTCTCAAAAATCATAAACCCTTCTACAACAATCACTTTTGCAGGATTAACACGAACAGTTTCCTGTAACCGATTATTCTCTGTAAAGGAGTATACTGGCCGATCGATTGGCTCCATCCGCTTTAAACGCTTAATATCATTAATTAAAAGCTCCGTATCAAATGCAGAGGGATGATCATAGTTTAACTTTGTTCTTTCTTCAAAGGTTAAATCATCATACTGCTTATAATAGAAATCATGGCTTAGCAGCTCAACACTATCCTTGCAGGCTTCTTTAATTCGATTTGCTACCGTAGTCTTACCGGATGCAGAACCCCCGGAAACCCCTATAATAATAACATTTTCCATATGTCCTCCCATACTGCTACTTCATCTTCTTTATATTTTTTTTATTATCCTTTGTTTTACACAAATCAGGTTTTCATTCCTTTTACATCTTTACCATGTTATCAAATGAATATGTATACTGTCAATTATCAAAGTATAGCTCTCTCTTATATTTTCTACGATTCCTTTATCGAAAGGGCTCTTTTTTTCGGAGTAGCATCACTCCCTAACTTATGTTAAATAATTGTTAATTTATTGACAATACAATATTAACATGATAGAATAAAGAAAGATATGAACCGGTTGGCAGTAATAAACTGTTTCAAGTTTTGGCTTATAGGGTGGAGGGCTTCTTTTTGAGGAGCCTTTTTTTATTACCTAATTTTTCAAAAGAAATATGTACTCTTTTTTGACCCTCACAAGCCATATAATTAATGTAAACGCAGAGTGTTTCATATTCACACCCCCGCGACCTAAAGGTCGAATGTTCGTTAGTAATCTTTTAATTTACAACAATATATAATTAACTTCAAACACTTAATTATAAGGAGGTGAACCCATGTCATTTATCGATAGTGTACTCATCGCACTTTTCTGTATGTCGGTTGTATTTGCAGTTCTTGGCTTACTTTGGCTAACAATACGTATCTTTTCCGTCATCATAACTACCTTTGAAAAAAGAATGAACAGAACCCCAAATACTCGCTCCACTACATAGCAAAACGGTAACTGTAAATTACAACTAAAGGAGGCTTATCTTGTTTATTGATTCTTTAATTACCTTATTAAAAAACTCTGGTTTTGCAGCAATGACCTGGCAATCTATGCTGATGATAATTATTTCCTTCGTCCTAATCTATCTGGCCATCGGTAAAAAATTCGAACCCTTGCTTTTACTGCCCATTGCCTTTGGTATGCTATTAGCTAATTTACCACTAACCGGTTTAATGAGTGAACCTGCCAGCCAGTCAGAGGTTGGAGGTCTCTTGTATTATCTATATCTGGGTGTAAAGAAGGGCATTTATCCTTCTCTCATTTTTCTGGGAATAGGCGCCATGACCGATTTTGGTCCCCTTATTGCCAGACCAAGTAGTTTATTAATTGGTGCTGGTTCGCAATTCGGCATCGTAATTGCTTTTATTATTGCTTCATTAAGAGGTTTTACTCCTGAGGAGGCGGCTTCCATTGGTATCATCGGAGGTGCTGATGGTCCTACTGCAATATATCTTACCACAAGACTCGCTCCTCATTTACTGGCTTCCATAGCCATTGCGGCTTATTCCTACATGGCTCTGATTCCCTTGATTCAACCACCGTTGATGAGACTTCTGACCACAAAAAAAGAACGCGGCATTAAGATGGAGCAGCTGCGATCCGTATCAAAATTGGAAAAGATATGTTTTCCAATTTTAGTAGCCGTTCTTTGTATCTTATTACTGCCTTCCGTTGCTCCTCTTATTGGTATGCTAATGCTCGGGAATTTGTTTCGCGAATCCGGTGTTGTTGAACGCCTTTCGGATACAGTCCAAAACGCCTTAATTAATATAGTAACCATCTTCTTGGGTCTTACTGTTGGAGCGACTGCCGTAGGTACCGAATTTCTAAAGCTTAGAACACTTGGAATTATTTTTCTTGGCTTAGTCGCTTTTATGTTCAGTACAATCGGGGGCTTATTAATTGCCAAGCTCATGTGCCTGGTAACCGGAGGGAAGATTAATCCACTCATCGGCTCTGCCGGTGTGTCGGCTGTTCCCATGGCTGCTCGTGTCTCACAGGTTGAGGGACAAAGAGCAAATCCCGGTAACTATCTACTTATGTTTGCCATGGGTCCTAATGTGGCGGGCGTCATCGGCTCCGCAGTTGCTGCTGGCGTTTTGCTTTCTCTGTTTGGATAAAAGCACTGCTTTTGCTCTTTCTTCCTTGTCAAGGAACCTTATTCTTTCGTACATAGTATGATTTTTACTTGTTAGACTACCATAAAGCAAGGGGATAACTATATGATATTTGATACCGATACACTCAAAGAAAAGTATCTTAATGCAATCAAGCAATCCTGGCTTACAACTAAGACCACCTTCCCGGTATTCTTATGTGAGATTTCACAAGATAACAAGACAGCAAATGAAGCATACCTGGATCATACGCGTAGGGTATTTCAGGAACACTTAAATCTTATACCGAAAACCCCATGGAAGCGAAAGAAATGGGCACAGAACCTGCAAAGCCTTATAGACCAAATATTATATCAGGAAACTGTAATTAACCTCCATTCTTCGATGGAACGCGAAGAGCTTACTCTATTTCAGACGGAGCTGAAGGAATTCCTGCGCCAAGTCAGAAAGTTCTCTCCGGAGCTTTCCTTTGAAGATATGGGTCAAGCGCTCCGTAACTACATAGTTTATGCCATGTTTAAACGAATACATATGGATCCTTCCGGATTTAACAGAGCCGGTTTTGGATATAGTATGCTTTATCCGTTTACCGATAATTTCATTGATAACATTGCGACTACCGCTGAAGAAAAAAAGGAGTTTAACCAAATTATTCGAACTAAATTGAAGGGTAACGCTGCTCTTTCCCGAACAACTCATCAAAAAAGAACCTGTGAGCTACTGGAAGAAATTGAGTCTGTTTATCCCAGAGCGTCTTATCCCATGATGCCACAGCTTTTGCTTATGATGCTGGATGCACAGGAATTAAGTCTTGCACAGCAGGATAATGCAACCAGCTTATCCCTGGACGATCGTATGAATATATCAATATACAAGGGAGGAATCTCTGTATTAATCGATCGGTATTTTGTAAATAGGGAATTGACGGAGTCTGATCTTTTGTTCTATACCGGTATGGGCTTCTTCTTACAGCTTGCTGATGATCTTCAGGATATTGAAGAGGATAGCAGACTTGGTTACCAGACTTTATTTACTTTCGATTTAAATCCTGCTTACGAAGAAAATCTGGTAAATCAGCTACTGCACTTTGTTCATAATATTATGGAGTCCTATCAGGCTGAAAATAATCGCTTCAAGGATTTTGTACTGTTAAATTGCTATCAGCTGATCTATCTATCCATCATCCGCAGTAAAGCTTTCTTTACCTCCGGCTACCTTGAACGAATTGAACGGCTCCTGCCCGTAACGGTCCGTTATTATGATAATCTGAAAAAGGATATGCCAAATGGCTTAGATGGTACTTATCAAAATAAATATAGAAAGACATTGGATACGCTGCTCTTAGCCTGACTTCCTGTTCCATCAGTAAAGCCTGGTAATCCAAAGAATAAAATCTCCGGAACTGCTATCGCAGTTATTCTTAGCTTGGGCAGCAAGAGTGTAAGCACGCCACCGCAAGAGTAGGCAAAGAACATAGTTGGGTTAAACTCATATTTTTATTAATACGGTAACCTTAAAAAGAAGGAGCTGTCGTAGAATACACCACGGGAGATGGGATCAACCTTACAACGGTTGACAACATCCCCTTGCTGTATTTGAAAACAGCACCTTCTAACCTTTAACCTATGACTTTAAAGTAAACGCCTTGGTAAAGCCTGCTGCTTTTGCACGAGCCAGCATTTTATCCGCACTATCCTTTGATGAGAATATTCCCAGCTGTACTCGATATACCGTCTTCCCATTGACCCTGGCTGAGTAGACATAACACTCCTTAAACCCTTTCTTCTTAAGCTGCGCAGCCACCTTATTGGCTTCATTCTCAGCAGTATAGCTGCCCGCATGAACTTTATATACGACAGCTGGCTTCGTCTTGGCAGGTTTTTTCACATAGCCAACCCCTGTATATTCACAAATCCCCTTTGCAATCTCCATCGCAGCCTCTTCCCAGAATTTCTTTTTTCCCATCAGGTTGACTGCTTCATTTTGATTTGTCATAAAGGCTGTTTCTACCAGTATTGCTGCTTTTGTATTCATAAGCTTGCAGTTACATAAGCCGAGGTTAGCAGTTGCAATTCCATTATTTTTTTGTTTTGAACCTGCCATCAACTGATTCAGTACTTTGGCCGCCAGCTTTCTGCTATCCTTTGGATAGCTGCTATGAATATAGATACTGACACCCTGAGCAGAATTAAAGCTCTTTCCATCTCCATAGGCATTAAAATGTATGGAGACAGAATAATCGCACGCTGCATTTTTGATTGCTTTCTGCCTGCCACTTATGGATAAATCCGCATCATTTTCCGCATTTGCATCATCGAATCCGGTTTTCGTAACTACAAAACCACATCGTTTCAGCTCTTCCACTAGTAGAACTGCTACCTTCACATTTGCAAAATGCTCTTTTATCGCATTCCCCTTCTTTAAATCCACGACTCCGTCGCCATCAAAATCAACATTCACCGGCATAGGAGGGGTTCTCTTTCCCGGGGTATTACTGCCGTGTCCTGCATCTACATTAATTCTTATCATAGCTTTCCTCTCTTTTTGTTTTCATCCTATCATAAGCATAATATGGGATTCATCAATTTATTCCTTTGAAATATATTATCCTACTCGCTTTTCTCTCCTCTTTGAAGTCTAGAACATATTTGCCCTTCCCAGCCCTATGAAAATGATTTTCAAAAATGATTTTTTACTTTAATTTTCTTAACGTGACATCATAACTGTGATATAATAGGTAGAGATTGACAAGCTAGGGTGTCTGAAAACCACAAGGTGGGGCGTTCAGAGCGGTACAAGGAGTTTTCAGACATGCCCTGGCTACTACATAGGTATCACGGTTCAATAAATAGATTGAGGTAATTGCGAAACGCATTAACTAAAGATATCGCAATTGCCTTGAACTAGAAGTATACTGAGTAAAAGGAAGGATAACAGGATGGATTTATTAGAGGCAATGAAGGAACGGCATTCTGTACGCAGTTATACCGATCAAGCATTATCTGAGGAGACAATCTCGGAGCTTCAGGCTGAAATCGAAGCCTGCAACCAGCAAAGCGGGCTAAGCATACAGCTTATAACCAATGAACCCAATGCATTTAGCGGTATTATGGCTCATTACGGAAAGCTTATCAATGTTAAAAACTATATTGGGCTTATAGGAAAAAAGGATTCTGAGCTTGATGAAAAAATAGGCTATTACGGAGAACGAATTGTTCTGAAGGCTACCCTGTTAGGCCTTGACACCTGTTGGGTTGGTCTTACCTATAACAAGAATAAATGTAATTGTAAGATTTTAAAGGAGGAAACTCTTCGCTGCGTCATTGCTTTGGGCTATGGTAAAAATCACGGTATTCCACACAAGAGCAAACCCTTGGAATCACTTTGCAAGGCTGCTAATAAGCCGGAGTGGTTTCGTAATGGAATGAAGGCTGCCATGCTGGCACCGACAGCAACAAATCAGCAAAAATTCCTATTTAAATTAGTTGGGGACACCGTTAGCGCAGAAGCAACGGGAGGCTTTTATTCCAAGGTGGATCTTGGAATTGTAAAATATCACTTTGAACTCGGTGCTGGTATTCATAATTTTAAATGGAGGTAATGATATGAAACGTTCAGAAATCAACAATGCAATTCGAGAAATGGAGACGTTAATCAAAAAACATGGCTTTGAACTTCCACCCTTCTGTGGCTGGACTCCCGAGGATTGGCAGCAGAAAAATGAAGAATATGATGAAATCCGTGATAATATGCTGGGTTGGGACATTACGGATTATGGTCTGGGCGATTTTGAAAAGGTAGGTTTTGCCCTGATCACCCTTCGAAATGGTAATCAGAACAATCCAAAGTATAAGAAAACTTATGCTGAAAAGCTGCTCATGCTAAAGGAAGGTCAGCACTCCCCCATGCATTTCCATTGGAAGAAAAGTGAGGATATTATCAATCGCGGCGGCGGTACTTTAATTATCCATCTCTATAATGATAAAGGTGACGGTTCCTTTGATACCTCCGATGTTCTGGTCAATGCAGATGGACGCTCCTTCTATGTAAAAGCAGGCACCGGCTTTGAGCTGCGACCGGGAGAGAGTATCACCCTATGGCCTCATCAATACCATGATTTTGATGTAAAGCCTGGAACAGGTGCGGTACTGATTGGTGAAGTATCCATGTGTAACGACGATAATACCGACAACCGTTTTTATGAAGGGGTTGGACGCTTTCCGACCATTGAAGAGGATGAGGCTCCCTATCGTTTACTTTGCAGTGAATATCCCAGTGCTTGCCCACAGTAGAACTGAACTGTTAGAAGCACCTACCCTGTAACCAATTGAGATCAGCACGTTATCACACCAGCAGACGAACCCGGAACACTCCTTTTTCCACCTCATAGATCAGCTCACCATCCTATTTTTTAGCAAAGGCAATACCACCCCGCAGGAGGTCAGGAAAAAACTCACTCATTTTCTTGCCTCCTTTTTCATTAGGAAATTCATATATTGATCCCTTACCGAAGCATATTGCTTCGCCGAAATAGGAATCACTTTTCCTCCTCGCAGGGTAAAACACTCCTTTGTGAATCGCTCCACCTGGCGCATATTAATAAGAAAGGAGGTGTGACATTGCAAAAATCGTGCATCCTGGACTATAGGTCTGCTATATTCCGTGAATCTTTCCCGGATCGTCCGGCTGATGACCTCTTCTCCGTTAAATAGCGTGAAGATAACCGCATGGCTGCGGTATTCGCAGCAAGCTATCTCAGGTAGCTTTAATACCCTCAGCCCATCGCAGGTTTTTATGGTAAAGGTTTGTTCGAATAACTCTATTTTCGAGATAGCATAAGTTAGCGTATCAAACAATAGCGCTTTATCAATTGGTTTGATCAAATAATTCAAAGGGCTTGCCGCATAGGCCTGTAAAGCAAATTGGGGTTCTGTGGTGGTATAGATAATCTGGGCTTCCCGGTCGAAGCGGCGGATTCCTTTGCCAAGTTCAATACCACTGATCATGGGCATAACAATATCCAACAGGTAAAGCTGGAAGCTTTCCGCTTCCAAGGAGGTCAGCAGCGCATCGGGATGATCAAACTGACGAATCTCAGCCTCAAGCTCGTTAGCGTCTATGTATTCCTTTACGTATGCGGTGATGGCTGCCAGCTGATCCGACAGATCATCACATACTGCAATCCTTAACATCTGCTCCACCCCCTAGCCAAACAAGTGGTTATCTCTGCTTCACCTTCGCTGGTCAGTGTGGTATTATTCGTATCCGCCAGATTTGGATACAAGCCCTTATTATACATAGTAAGACTCCTTTTATGGTATAATTTGCTACTTATTATAACAAAAAAGAGGCCTAATTTCAATTAATCTGTCTGATGAGGTAAAATATAAGCTAATCTTCCTTTTATTCGATCCTTCTTTCTTTGTGCAACAATTCTTCCCTTATGCAACGTTCTTCCTTATGCAACGTTCTTCCCTTATGCAACGATCCTTCCATCCTCAATTCGAATAATCCGATCGGCAAGCTGTGCAATTTCATTGTTGTGGGTTATCATGACTATGGTCTGATTGAATTGCCGGCTCGTCATTTTTAATAACCCCAATACCTCCTGACCCGTCTTGCTATCCAGATTCCCCGTTGGCTCGTCGGCAAGTACAATCGCCGGCTTCGCTGCCAATGCCCGCGCAATGGCCACACGCTGCTGTTGGCCGCCTGAGAGATGATTTGTCATACTGTCCAGCTTTTGCGTTAAGCCCAGCATTCGAACGATTTTATCTACGAACTCTTTATCGGTTCTTTCCCCGTCCAGTTCTATCGGCAAAACAATATTCTCATAGACATTTAGAATTGGCACAAGGTTGTAGCTCTGAAATACAAAGCCAATGTTCCTTCGGCGAAAGATGGTCAGTTGATCGTCATTCATCTTTGACAGCTCCTTACCATCTACCATAACACTTCCTGAGGTGGGATTATCCAGACCGCCAAGCATGTGCAGCAAGGTAGACTTGCCGCTGCCTGAGGTGCCCACAATTGCCACGAATTCCCCCTGCTCTACCTTTAGGTCAATACCATCCAATGCTCTTACCAGATTATCCTGCACACCATAATGCTTTTTTAATTTACTGGTTTCCAATATGCTCATGTAAAATCCTCCTTATCCCTTAAGCTTCTCTCAGCCGCTCAACCACACTCTGCTTCTGTAGTGAATATCCCTGGAATCTTGTTGTTATCGCCTGTATTATGATAATCAGAATAAAATAAACCAGGATAATTCTCATCGGAAAATGGTACTGAATAAAAGCAGACAAGCCGCCGGTCCTCTCCGCCATCCTGCAAAAGAGGTATCCAAAAACTCCTCCGAGAACAACGGATACGAGAAAGCTCCCGAAAATCAAATATGCATTTTCCGTATTCAGCATTTTGATCATTTGCTCCCTGGTTAACCCCACCGCCTGTAAAACGCCAAGCTCGTTTTTTCTTGATAAAATATTCATTAGGATTGTATTTGCTAAATTCACCAGTCCAAAGCAGGCAATCATGGCAACAAAGGCATAAACTGCAACCATAATTGTGCGGAAGGCACTCTTATATAAATCATTTTGTTCCTTCCTGGAGATATATTCGAGCTTCTCCTCGGATGCCGTCAGTGCCTTAAGCTGCGCTTCAACCTCAGGCGAATATCCCTGTTCAGCCAGGATCTCAAAGCCAAGATTGCAGTTCATTGTTACAAGTTGATCCATCACCTGATCTGGCAGGAAGAAGGTATCCCCGCTATTTTTATTTTCAATCACGCCGGACACGGTAAATACTTGTTTGATTTGCTTTTTACCGTCATAGAGAATCATAGGGATTTGATCCCCTGTTTTATAGTTCAATTCATAATACTGATAGGTTATAGTGGAACGATTTATCAGGATTTGTTTTTCTTGTGTGTGCTCACTTGGCAAAGCTCCTTCAACCAGATGTTTTTCAAAAAAGCTGTTGTCCTTCACTCGAATATTATTAATACCGCTCATTCCTTCATCAATGGTTACGCCCTCAAGCTTACTTCTAATGTATTTATGCACTTCGATACCATCTACGCCATCGATTGCAGATATTTCTGCGGTTAGCTCCTTCGATAGCGGATTATCCACCTGAAGATCATTATAGTTGATCGATGGTGACAGCAAGTCTCTGTATAGTTGGATGATATATTCTCCGTCATAAGGAAATTCTTGTCCGGCACGTTTGATCGGATCAACGGAGGCTGCCAGTGAAGCCGCCGCAATCAGCAATACTCCGCTTAAGGTTAAAGAAAGGAACGTGACTGCTGCCTTCTTCTTATTCCTCGTCAGATACATTCCTCCAAGGGAATAAGGAGTAAGCTGCTTCACCAAATGCCTTTTCTTCTTCACTCCTGAATTTTGCCCTCGATAGCGTAAGGCTTCCAGGGGAGATACCCCTGCTGCTATTTTGGCTGGTTTTCTTAGAGAAAGCATCACTGTAAGAAATGTGATAAATCCGGCACTCAAGGCAAAGATTAACCCGGTGATGGTATTCCACATAGAAGGGCGGAGCATATAACTTACCAGGCAGCCAGCCAGTAGACCAAGGGGTATATATTGAACGGAAAGGAGCTTACCTTCCCGAAAAATAATCTTTTTGATTTGCTTTCGGGTGGTTCCTAACATACGCAGTTGGCCGTATTCGTTTATCTTGCGGAGGATTTGGATATAAAAAATATTATAAATAACAAGGGTGCAAGCGGTAATGACAACGAATCCAATTGCAAAAACAACGGTCGATGTCTCTGATTTCGTGTTATTGCTGTCTATATTCATATAGTTGAGATGGATCGATTGCTCCGGAAGACCCGCTGCTTTGCCTATCTCCTTAATTTTTGCTTTCAATTCTGCATTCGAATACTGATCTGCATCTGCAACCTGGATAACCAACGACAGCCCAGCCAAGGAGAGGGAGGGATCTGAAGTAAGAAATGACTTTGAGACAATTGCATTAAAGGCCTTTCTTTCCGTTTCTCCTTCTGCTCCGTTCTCCAAAAAGCCTGTAATGGTGAAGACCTTTGTCTGCATTTGCCGGCTCACGTCATTACGGTAGTCAAGCTTAATTCTATCTCCAATTTGTGCAGCTGACGAAATGGAATCCAGATAGCCTTTTTCCAGGGCGATCTCCGTTTCTTTTTCAGGCATAACCCCTGCTTTCAATCGAACATTGGAGAGTTCCATCGTCTTCGCATCTGCGTACAATAAGGACAAACTGATATTATTACTTTTCACCATCCCCGCCTGCCGATGAATGCCATAGGCTTCAACATCCTTGTTTTTTTTAATCTTTTCTATCACCTGCATATTCGTATCTTCAAACAACGCCTGATAGTGGGTTCGATTTCTCATCTCTATCACCGCGTTATAGGAAAAGGTAGAAGCAAGGGTCAAAAGAAATGCAGCAAGTGCAATCACAATTCCCGCCAGACGATTGCGAATTTTATTCCCCTTTAGATTTGCCTTTGAAATATGACTAATTACAGCTTTATTATTGTTTTGAAACAAACGGTCACCTCCATCTTGTAATAGATCCTTCGTCTTTTAGTGAAACAACATTTTTGCTTTGAATTTAAATCATACTTCACATTCTACAGAGGAAATGTCTCTTAATTATCTCAAATCCCAAAGGAATTATCACAGTTTTGTAACTTTTTTAAGCTTTCATTCAAGCCATTTCCCTTCGAACCAGCTTTCCCCGAATACCATCCCTTCAAACTACTCTTCCCTTCGAACTACCTTTCCCTTCGAACTACCTTCCCCTTCGAATTATCTTTCCTCTATTCCTCCTTCATTTGGCAGAAACACCGAAAAGGCTGAGCCTTTCCCTGGCTCAGATTGCACCTGTATGTATCCGCCCTGGCGGGAGATGATTTCCCGGCATAAATAAAGCCCCAGGCCTACCCCCTCCACATCACGGACATCCTCTTCACGGTAAAAGCGCTGAAAGATCTGAGCGAAATGCTGCTCGGGTATCCCTTTTCCCTGATCTTTTATTTCAATCTTGGTTACGGTTTCCCACCGTTGTACCTTTACGGCTATGTTCCCACCTTTTGCACTATATTTGACCGCGTTATCAAATAGGTTAAAGAGTGCCTCGGCAGTCCATTTCTTATCATGGGGCACGGTAATAGAAGAAGGACAATCCACCGTAATCTCTATCTGCTTCTGCTCTGCTTGAAGTATAATTCCTCCAAGGGAAAGGGCGATAGTATCATAGATTGACGAGGGTAAAACAGAAAGTGTAATCAGCCCTGTCTCCAGCCTTGACATATTAACCATGGACTGCATCAAAAAATCCAGCTTGTTAATCTGAGTTTCCATCGCAGTAAGAAACTCACGCTCTTTCTCCGGCGGTAATTGCCGCTCCAAAAGCGTGGAATTGTACATTTTCAGGTTTGTAACCGGAGTTTTTACTTGATGTGAAATGTCGGATATCATCTCCTGAATCATTTTCTTTTCTGCATCGATCTGACGATTGCTGCTCTGCATCACTTCATACAACCGTTCCAGCTTGTAACTTAGCTTAGCAGTCAGAGTTTCTGCTTCCTGGTCAAAGCTTATCACATTTACTCCGTTCACCATATTGTCGATGCATGTCCCAAGAGAAGCGGCAAAGGCTACGATTCGTTTACGTATTAGAGCCAATAATGCAAGGCTCATTAAGAACACCAGCAGCGAAAATGCTATGGCAGCACCCCGAGTTCTCCAGTCCGGCGTAAAAAAGAAGACAGCCCCAAATAAGCACAGGGAAAGAAATGCATATGCTGCAAAAAAGCCGGCATAAAGTCGAAGGAAGGAATCATTTTTCATATCGTTTCACCAGCCCATAGATAGCCCATACCATAAACAGTTTTAATATATTTTCTGCCGCCACTCTCAATTTTGCTCCGGAGACGGTTTATGTTAACGGTTAACGCGTGCTCATCCACAAAATTTGCATCAATATCATACAACTTCTCCAACAACAGTTGTCTTGTCAGTAAAACCCCCGGATTGCTTGTGAAGATCTTAAGCATCCTGTATTCCGTTGGAGTTAGAATAATCGGTTCACTTTGCTGGTATGCCGTCAGCTTATTGAAATCAATCACAAGCTCACCGCATACATAGACTTCACTATCGGCTTTTCTCTCACAACGTTTTAAAATTGCAGCAATTTTCTTCCGGAAAATATTAATATTGAAGGGCTTGGTAATGTAATCCTCAGCCCCCAGATCAAAGCCCGCCATTACATCTTTCTCCAGATCACAAGCTGTCAGAAATACAACCGGAACCTCCTGTAATGCTTTCATTCTCTTACAAAGCTCAAAGCCATTGCCGTCAGGCAGATTTACATCCAATATAATCAGATCAAACGCTTCTGTCCCTAATAGATCAAGCGCTGACGCCCCGTGATATGCAGGTACAGCCTGATATTGATCCAGCTCAAGATTGTAGCATATTCCTGAATTCATTATGATGTCGTCTTCTATTACCAGGACTCTCTTCATCCATTCACCTCTTTTTACTTATCATTGTAGCTTCCTATGCAACCCAGGGGAAGCGGTTACCGGTAATACCTTACCACTGCGGTGTCTGTTTACCGTTACACTTTTTGCAGCCAGATATTGGTATCTCTATGGTTAAAATATATGACTACAAAAGGTATTCGTCAATCCTTTTTAGACAGACGTTCTTAAAATAGAAATATCTAGCTTTAGACAAGAAGTTTTTTGACTGTGAGGCCTCAGTATGATATATTAGAACTATATTACAATCTTTTATTATATCAGTGATGAAATGGGGAATGTGTATGAAGAAAAAGACAATCGTAGTCGCTTTAGGAAGAAATGCATTCGGAACCAGCCTTCCGGAACAAAAAAAATCAATCATCAATGCGGCAAGTGCAATTGCCGATTTGGTAGAGGATAAATACCAGGTTGTCATTACACACAGCAATGGTCCTCAGGTTGGAATGCTGCATCGGGCAATGACAGAATTCAGTCGTCTGGATAATACCTTTACTGTTGCACCCATGTCTGTCTGCGGAGCGTTAAGTCAGGGCTATATCGGGTATGATTTGCAGAATGCGATTCGTACAGAGCTGTTAGACCGGGGTATTTTTAAACCGGTAGCCACCATTATTACGCAGGTTCGTGTTGATCCCTTCGATCCTGCCTTCCAGCATCCAACCAAGGTAATCGGCCGTCATATGACGAAGGAAGAAGCCGATGAAGAAGTGAAAAAAGGAAATTATGTAGTGGAAGAAAAAGAGGGCTATCGTCGTATTGTAGCCACTCCTAAGCCAATTGATATTTATGAAATTGATACCATTAAAGCACTTGTTGACGCAGATCAGCTTGTGGTTGCTTGCGGCGGCGGTGGTATTCCGGTTCTGGAGCAGGGAACTGCGCTTCGCGGTGCAAGTGCGGTAATTGAAAAGGATTTGGCAAGCGAGAAGCTGGCAGATATGCTGGATGCGGATATTTTATTATTCTTAACAGGAGTTGACAAGGTGGCTCTAAATTATGGAACCGAGAACGCACAGCCTCTGGATACGTTATCAGCGGCTGATGCAGCAAACTATATTGCAGAAGGCCAATTCCCAGTACCTTCCATGCTTCCTAAAATTGAGGCCAGTGTTAATTTCGTGACGAAGAAGGAAGGCCGTAAAGCAATCATCGGTCATCTGGACAAAGCCCGCCAAAGCTTAAAGGGCTTGAACGGAACATCGATTACAGCCTGAATAAGCTGACCTTCCTTGCTATAATTTAAAAAGAATTTCGACACTGAAATCATATCGACTCATATAAAAAATCGAGCACATGCTGCTCGATTTTTTTTACATGTCTGCTTCCGATTTACCTTTTAAATCCGAAATACGTCTGGGCAGCAGATTCAGATGATATAGCTTCCCTACCTGAAAGAGTGTTGGCTGTACCAGTCCACATTTTTTTAACAGTGCCTCATCTGAGAAAACTGCCTCCGGCTCTGCATCCGCTGCCAGCTCACCCCTATGAAACACCAGGATTCGATCTGCCCAGCGCCACGCAAAATCAACATCATGAGTAGCAATTACCAGTCCCAAGCCCTTTTCACTCAGCATCTCCAGATTTCGTTCCAGTAAAAGTGTATTTTCCGGGTCTAAGCTGGCTGCCGGTTCATCAAAAAGCAACAGCCTGGGATTCATGGCCAATACATCTGCAATGCTGACGCGTTTCTTTTCTCCTCCGGATAGATAGTGGGGAGCCCTGGTTCTCATATCCTCCAGGCGCATATTCTCAATGGCGGCCTCTACCTGGCTACGTACCACAGCCTCTGGCAATCTTAAATTCATTGGTCCAAAACTAATCTCCGCCTCAACGGTTCCAGCAATGATCTGACTATCCGGATCCTGGAACACAATTCCTACGGTTTGGCGAAGCAGGATGCTTTCCTTCTTCGTACTGCCGATTTCCCGGTTATTTAAGAACATTCTGCCCTGCTGCGGTTTTACAATCCCATTGCAGCATAGAAAGAAGGTGCTCTTTCCTGCACCGTTATTCCCTAACACTGCTACCTTTTGTGAACCATACAGGGTAACCGATACATTCTTTAAAGCAGTCCGTTCTTCCTCATAGCTAAAATTAATATTTTCAAAACGCAGTATTTCATCCAAGATTTATCCTGCCTCCCTTTCTAGTGCAAAGCAATGCTTAAGCCGAAAATAACGATAGTAAAGGAAACTGCCAGTATGCTCTGCAAAAGAGTAACTCTTTTCTCAGATTCCAGAAAACGTATTTCTCCCACGTAGCACCGGCTTTCCATGGCATCAAAGTTCTTCATTGCTCTTTGATAGCTCCTTGCCATCAAATTCGAGTATATCATTCCGGTTGTCTTTACACTGATGGAGAAGCTGACAAATCCAAGCCGGCTCTTTGCCGCATCCTTCATGGAACGGTACATTTCAAATAATACAAAGGTATAACGGTATATTAAATACATTAGCTCGATTACTACATCAGGGACATGAGCCTTTCTTAGTACAGAGATAATTTCAGACATGGGAGTTGACAGGCTGAGTAAATACAGACAGCTAAGAGCTCCGAGTGCCTTCGACAAAACGAGTGCAGCCCGAAGCTGCGCCGCAGAACTTACAAACAAATAGCCCTCCAAAAAGGGGAAATGGATAACCCCCGCTGCCACACTGCCATAATCAAACAGCAAGGCCAATGCACTGATTAGAAGAAAGGACACCGGCAAAGAGAGCAGGGAAAGGTAATCATGAAAGTGTAGTCCTCCAAAAGGTACGATGAGCAGGAACATAACTATCATCAGGATCAATCCAATCACGGCAGAATCTGAGGCGACACACAGAAATAACAATACCAGTACTGTCCAAAACTTAAGAGCCGCATTCACCTGATTCAGCTTTGAATGCTGCGCAAGGATATCAATGACCAGAACACCCTCATGCTTATGCCGGCTCAAAATTGCTAAAAAAGCCCCTGATAGGAGACTAAGGGCGATAAGAATTATATTCGGTATCACCCCGTAAAATAAGCACCATAGTACTGCCATGGTTAATATTGCTGTTATTATCATATCCCTCTCCTAAAGAACCTGCCGCGGAATTATCAGGGGGATGTGACTTCCCTCAATGTAGTGCTTAAGGTAAATCATATCCCCCAGAGCTAGCTTTCGCGACGGCCCCTTCTATCTTTCCCTGATGAATAAAAGGGCTTTCGCCAGCTTTTATAATTTTCCTCTAATGATTATCCTATTTTTATTCGGACTCTTTTGCAGAATATTTTTTACGTGCCACCAGATATCCAAAGGAATAGGCAAGGATCCCCACTCCAATTCCTGTCTGGATACAGAAGATCAAGCTTTCCACCTCACCTGGCAGCTCACCGCCAAGGGCAGTTTCCAACACAGGTGTAAACCAGGGTTCGTAATCATCTCCTGCAATTTCAGTAATAACCTGGCTTCCGGCATCATCGCTTCCGCCAAACTCAGCTCCCTTTATAGCAAACAGAGGAACAATCGCAATCAGTAATACAATAATTAATAATAGGAATACTAGCTTTTTATTCTTTGACATATTAATTGCCCTCCTTCAAAAATCCTACTTCTTTTAACTCAGGCGCCGCGAAGCTTTCCATACCCATAATAATAATTACGGTCAGAATACCTTCGATGATAGCTAACGGTACCTGGGTCGGTGCGAATACAGCCAAAAACTTTACTGCGCTGGCAGCGACTCCACCTGTCTCACTTGGATAAGCAATGGCCAGCTGGAAGCTTGTCACACAATAGGTAAACAGATCTCCAAGGGCTGCCGCAATAAAGATATTCACTTTGCGATTCAGCTTTAATTTCACGCCCCCCTTATAAAGCAAAAAGGAAAGAATCGGTCCTGCAATTGCCATACTAAAGGTGTTGGCACCCAAAGTTGTAAGCCCGCCATGGGCTAATAAAATGGCTTGAAACAATAGTACAATAATACCTAATACACTGGTTGCAAGAGGTCCAAAAAGAATTGCCGCTAAGCCAGTTCCGGTCATATGGCTGCAGCTTCCGGTAACCGAAGGTATTTTCAGTGATGATATAACAAAGATATATGCACCTGACATTGCTAATAAAATTAATGCTCTGCGCTTTTTCTGCGCTGTATGACGTATACTGATCACTCCCGCCACTAAGAACGGAATACTGATTGCGCCCCAGGCAATACAATGAGCCGCCGGTAAATACCCCTCCATAATATGCATAGCATATGCTGTTTGCGATGTTGCTAGTAGTGCACCAAGCATTACAGAAAACATCATGACTCGTTTTTCCATTTTCGTCCATGTGAACATTTCTACATCCTCCTCTTTTTCCTTTGAAATTCTTTCTATCTTATGTATTTCACATATTGAATCTGATGATAATGAAGATAAGATTCCCTTGCCCACCTAATTTACAATGATTCTATTTGACTGTACGAAAAAATAGTACGGAAAAATAGCACAAAAAAATAGCCGGACAATATAAAATACTGTCACAGCCGATTTTCTGCGTACATGAATTGACTCATCCTTTGCTTGAAAGTCAATCTCTATTCTTGTAGGTCTTCTGACTCACGCTTTTGAAGCATAATTTTGCTTCTGCATCCATTCTCTGCCTTCTCAGGTTTCCCCAATGACTGACTTTCGTCAACGAGAATGAACTCCACGTATACAGCGGCGGCACCGTTCGGGATTCTCACCCAATTCCCTTGTTCATCCATACTCCTAAGACAGAGCATGGCCACAAAAACATTCTATATGTGAGTGCCTATCCTATACAGAATAGGCACTTTTTTAATACTATAGTAAATATATTGCACTTTATAAGTAATACTAACGATCGTTTAGTTAAATAATACTAAAAAGTATTGGTTTTGTCAATAAATTATCATTAATTTTAATATCAAATTCAATGTATTTTAAATTCTACTTTTAAATTATGAAGTAGAGTTTAGCCCTGCACTTCATTTTGTCAATAATAGAAATACTCCCGAACCTGCTGAATCCAGTACGGCTTATGATACAGCCCCTTTTTACCAGCAATTCCTCATAAGTCAACTCTGCTGCTTCTCTTACTGCCTTAATAACAATGCCTGAGCCGGATAAATTCTTATTTTCCTGCTCAGGCATCTAACTGCATCTATTTGATTATTCTTATATCATTCCTGCGCCGCATGAAGCTGCGCATAGATTCCGCTTCTGGCAATCAGCTCATCGTGAGTTCCGATTTCCGCAATCCCGCTTCCCTCCAGCACAACGATCTGATCCGCATGGCGGATTGTAGAAAGTCTGTGGGCGATGACCAATGTGGTACGCTCCCTTGCTATTTCATCCAGTGCACTCTGTATCTCCTGCTCTGTCTTCGTATCAAGTGCCGAAGTAGCTTCATCCAGAATGAGAATCGGAGAGTTCCGCAAAATGGCTCTGGCAATGGACAGTCTTTGCTTTTGCCCTCCGGAAAGCCTGATTCCCCGCTCACCTATTACCGTATCATAACCATTCTCCATCTGTTCGATAAAGTCATGGGCATTGGCAGCTCTTGCCGCTGCAAACACAGCTTCCTTCGTTGCATCTTTCCAACCGTAAGCTATATTTTCATACACAGTACCGTTAAACAAAAATGTATCCTGTAATACCATGGATATATTATCCCTAAGGCTGGTTAAGGTAGCCTCCTTAATATCTACTCCGTCGATTAAAACCTTTCCCTCCTGGGGATCATAAAACCGGTTAACCAGATTGGCTATGGTACTTTTTCCTACACCCGTTGTTCCAATGAGAGCCACCGTTTGTCCCGGTAAGATAGTGAGATTAACCTTATTCAGTATCTTCATTTCCTCCTGATAGGAAAAGGTAAGATCCCTTAATTCAATTTTACCTGCAACACGGGGTAGCTTCTTAGCATTCTTCTTTTCCTTGACATCCGATATCTCATCCAGCACCTCAAAAACACGTCTGCAGCCTGCGGCCGCCTCTCCCGCTCTCTCCACCAGTCCCGAGAAGCTTTTGACCGGTCCGTAAAACATGGAAAGATACATCACAATACCCACGATATCAGCAATCGTTACCTGCTGCCTGGTTAGCAGATTTCCTCCGTACACAACTACAATTACGGTTCCCAGTGCTGTGATAAATGCCAGCAGCGGATACGTTGTTTCAAAGAAAAAGCTGGCTCGAAGATACGCCCTGCTATGTCTGCGGGACAAAGAACTCACCTTAATCTCTTCTTGCTCCTGCTGGTTAAAAATCTGTATTTCCTTAATCCCGGATAAATTATCCTGTACGGTTCCTGCCAACTCTCCCCTGATTCTCGAGTTCTCCTTCCAGGTCGGAGATACATGGCGGCTTTGCCAGATCGTAATTCCAATTAGGATCGGAACGGTAACAAGACTCATCATTGCAAGGCGCCAGTTAATGGTAAATAAAAGGAATCCGACTCCAACAAAGGTCAGGATATTCACTACAAAGTCAGGAATTACATGTGCCAGTAAAACTTCTGCATCCATAGCATCACTCACAACACGACCGGTGAGGTCACCGGTTCTGCTTTTATGAAAATAGCGAAGGCTCATATACTGCAGCTTACTATACAGCCGAGTTCGCAGGTCTGCTACATAATGAAGTGCTGCATAATGATTCAAATACCCGGAAGCAGAGCTTCCTGCCGCCGATAAAGCCGTTGCTGCCAATAGGAGCAGCCCAATGCGCAGCGCCTCCCTGGCAAAATCACCCGTGCCCTGTGTTGCCAGGTTTGTTAGTTCACGAAGTGCCCAGGGGGTATAAAAGCCGGCAATTGTTGATACCACAAGTGACACAAACGCAATGATTAAATAGCTCCAGTACTTTTTTGCTTCACTTAGTACTCTGAAAGCGGTCTTCATACGGCCGCCACCTCCTTCTTCCAATCCACTTCCGGGCAAAGAAGATCATAGGTCAGGCATACCGGTCTTCCGGTTTTTGGCTCATGCACAATCTGTGCATCAATAGAAAAGGCTTCCTTTAACACCTCTGGACGCATGACTGCCTCTGGCCTTCCCTGACTGATAATTTTTCCTGCACGTATCGCAATCATATAGTCAGAAAAACGTGCTGCCAGATTCAGATCATGAAGCACCATTGCAATGGTACAGCCCTGCCTGCGATTCAATTCATACAACAGCGTCAGAACCTCCAGCTGATGAGCCAAATCCAGATAGGTGGTAGGCTCATCCAGCAAAATTAAATCTGTTTGCTGCGCCAGCGCCATTGCAATCCATACTCGCTGCCTTTGACCGCCGGAAAGTGTATCTACTTCCCGATGTTCAAATTCCAGCAGCTTCGTTACTGATAAGGCCCACTGCACTATCTTCCTATCCTCCGGTGTCAACTTACCAAAGCCTTTTTGATGAGGAAATCTTCCGTATGCTACCAGCTCACTTACTGTTAGCCCGCTGGGTGCGGTAGGCGTCTGAGGAAGAATAGCCATCCTCTTTGCCACTTCCTTCGTGGAAAGCTTACGGATATCCTCACCGCTTAAATACACCACACCATTCTTTGGCTTCAAAATACGTCCCACCGCTTTTAATACCGTAGATTTACCGCACCCGTTGGGTCCGATAATGGATGTTATCTTTCCATGAGGTATATTCATATCAAGCGCCTTAACAATCAATGCCTCTTCATAGGCAATGTCCAAATTATTTGTAGTAATACTATTCATACTTACTTATACCCCTGCCTTTCACTTTTATTGACCTATTACCTATTCCAGAGCGAATTTTTTCTCTTTGTGAATAGGCCTTGTATCACAAATTCTAATTCGATTTCGCCAACAAGTATAAGAAATACGGCGTGCTAAGCACGGTAATCACAATTCCCGCCGGCACATCTGTTCCAAAGCTGATAGTACGCGTCATGGTATCCGCTAACAAGACAAGAATTGCTCCTGATAAACAGGAAGCAGGCAGAAACAGCAGGTGATTTGGTCCAACCAGTCTTCTTGCCATATGAGGGGATATCATTCCCACGAAAAAGAAATTCCCGCCAAGAGCAACACTCCCGGAGGACAATGCCACCGATGCAACGGATAACCCCAGAAATTCTTTCTTCACCGCAACCCCAAGACCGGTTGCTGTCTGATTTCCCAGGTGCAGGGTATTGAGTATCCTTGCTTTGTATATCACGTAACCCAGCAGAACAAGGGTCCAAGGCGCCAGTATGGCCAGATATGTCCAGTCATCGCCCCAAAGGCTGCCCGCACTCCAGCGCTGCATGAAATCCATCTGATTCTCATCCAGCTTCAGGGTGAGCAAGGTGGTTACCGCCCCATAACCGCTTGACAGGGCAACACCGGTAAGTATTAATCCAGTGGGGGATATATCTTTTCCCCGGCGGTAAGATAATAAAAAGATCAATGCCGCTGCCGTCATTCCACCAATAAAAGCCAGGAGCGGCAAGGTAATCGCTGATGTAATTCCTTTGGAAGCAAACATTACGATAAAAATTAAGACAAATAAACCGGAACCGGAGCTAATACCCAAAGTTCCCGGACTTGCCATATCATTTCTCAAAAGGCTCTGCATAATACAGCCCGAGGCTCCCATACCAACTCCTACCAGCACAGCAAGAATAATACGCGGAAGCCGAAATTCGAATACAATCAGATTCTGTTTCTGCGTCCCATTTCCTATAAGCACCTGAAACACCTCAGTAACAGATAAATTCATCTTCCCTGAATTAATGCTTACAATTGCTATCACAACCAGTAAAAGCAGCATCAGCAGTAATACCAGGATTCCCTGTTTTATTGTAAAGCGCTGCTTTCTCATTCGAATTCCCTCCTTTGCTTTCTTGCAAGATAGAGGAAATAGGGAACACCGATTACCGCAAAAATAACGCTGATGGGTGTCTCGTAGGGTTTATTAATTAATCTTCCGGTCAGGTCTGCAAATACGGTCAGCAATGCACCGAATAAACCGGAGGCCGGAATGATATACCGGTAATCTACGCCAATCAGATACCGGACAATATGTGGTGTAATTAATCCTACAAAGCCCACCGGCCCAACCACCACCACCGAAAGACCTGTAAGCACCAACACAATGATCGTAGATACTCCCTTTACAAAGGTGGTTCTCATGCCAAGTCCCACCGCAACCTCTTCCCCCAAGCTCATAACTGTAACAGAAGGAGAAAGTGCCAGAGCTGCTAATACACCCGCCAGAAAGAAGGGAGCTACGATTGCAAGCTCACTCCACTTTGCTCCCGCAGTGCCGCCGGCCGTCCAATAAGCAAGAGCCTGCCCCAGACGGTATCTGATTGAAACATACTGACTGAAGGCACCAAAGAGCATGGAGATTGAGATACCTGCCAGCACCAGTCTTTGGGGTGTCATGCCTCGCTTACCCATAGATGCTATAAAGTAAGTCATTCCTGTCGTTACTGCTGCTCCAAGACACGCAAAAATCATAGTTTGCCCGTAGGTCCGTCCTGGTACAAAAGCCATCGCCAGTGCAATGGCAAAGGTTGCACCGCTGCTGATGCCCATCAGACCGGAATCCGCCAAAGGATTTCGCGTCGTTCCCTGCATCAGTGCACCGCATATGGCAAGACTGCAGCCTACAATCATATCCGCTACTGTTCTGGGAAATCGCAGGGTCTTAATAATCTGATGCTCCGTCAAATCGGGGTTAAAACGAAAAATCGCGCCCCAGGCGGTAGACAAGTTCATGTCGGCGGCGCCGAAGGAAATCGACGCTGCCGACATCAAAACCAGAAGCCCTGCTCCCACAAGCATATAAAATGTGAAGCGCGCGATGCCTCGACGCTTGTTGGAGTTTTGTTGTATCATATTAAATCCATCCTCTCACGAATTTATCAACTTAAGAAAAGAAGCCTTATTTTGATACTGCAATCAATTCTGATGTTATTTTATCAACTAAGGCACTGGCAGAATAGATATCCGAATACCAGGTTAACTGAGTATTCAACGTAAATGTCCTTCCTTCTTTTATAGCTGGAATTGAATTTATTATTTCATTTGTCTTCCAATCTTCCTGGTAGTCACCTAAGTGTATAAAATAATCTCCCACGTATTCATGAAAAACCTCTAATGAAATATCTCCCCAATACTCATCTGCATCAATAATATCAGTCTGTACCTTTTCAGGAACAGGGAAGCCCATAAGATCATATAGCAACTTGCCGACAGCATGCTTATTACCTGCGACATATATCTGCCCATTTGTATACTGTGCGACCGTTGCAAACTTATCATAAACGCCTGCGGCTTTTAGAGACTGAATAGATTGCTCCACCTTAGCATCAAAATCACTTAAAGCCTGACGTGCTTCTTCTTCTTTGTTTAATGCTTCTCCCACAAGCAGCACTCTTTCCTCTGTTGTCATTTCACCATATGGAACATATACCGTAGGTGCAATCTTTGATAACTCTTCATAGCCCTCATCTGACCAGGAAAGGATGATTAAATCCGGTTCAAGCGCCATAACTGTCTCTGGATCGTAACCCCATCCAATGTCTTCAAGACCTTCTACTTCCTTTTCAAAGGCCGTACCTTTCAGCCCACCATCCAACGTACTTAGTGCTATCGGCTTCACACCCAAAGCAACTACATCTCCAACGATATAGTCGGCTAAAACTCTTTTGGGGTTAGCCGGAACTTCAACATCTCCCTTCACAGTACTTACCGTACGTATTCCTTTTTCTTCCTGTGTACCCTGGCCTTCTGTGGATGCTGTCAGCGTAGGCACCGGTGTTATTGTTACCGTATTCGTTTCTGAGGTTTTAGACTTTTGGCATCCCGTAGTTATAAATAAAAGAGTGATCCCCAAAAGAGACACAAGAAATATTTTAATAATTTTTTTCATAGTAATCCTATTTTCTCCATATTGTCATTTTAATAATAACTGCTTTGTACGCACCGCAGATTAAGTTAGATTAAGTTAGAGCCACTAACTTATTCGGATAATTCCTTCAATTTATCTACTATATAATCAATCTGTGCTGTCAAGCTCAACGTATCATCGTAATAAAATAAGCCACTCCTATTTCCCGGTACAGTTATTACATGTCCCGCCTCCACTGCCGGAAGGCTTTCCCAAATCGATGTCTTCTCATATTCGGAAGGAACATCCTCCACCGCATCATATGGACGGAACCAAATCATATAATCTCCAAAATATTCTGCCGCAACTTCATAGCTTAACCCGCCTCTGTCTTCACCGCTTTCTTCGATCAGCTGCTCCAGCTTCTTTGGCTTGTTGAGACCAAGGTATTTGTATATCAACGTACCTCCTCTGGAACCTGTTTCATAATATACACCGTAGGAAGCAGAGCCCCAGTCCTCATTAATACTAAAGGTTTTATCCTTAAATACATCCCTCTGCAGAGTTTCTTTTGCAGCGGTAAGCTTGGTTTCAAAGGTATCCACTGCTGCCTGCGCCTCTTCACTTCTTCCGGTTGCTTCTCCAATCAGAAGAAGTCGCTCCAGTGAGGTCATATCCCCCTCCGGTATCACAAGTACAGGTGCAATGCTGCTAAAGGTTTTATAATCATCTGTGCTATATGTAATGATCAAATCCGGATCGAGAGCCATCACTTCTTCCTGCTCCCAACTTTCTATCTTAGTGGTAGCCATCATCTTATCGTAAAATGGCATAGCTTCGTGTTCCCAGCAGTAATAACCCACCACATTGAGATCAAGTGCAAACATATCACCCGCATACCAGTTAACAACTACTCTTTGCGGATCTGCCGGTACCTCGATATCACCCATCACCGTACTCACCTTACGTGTTCCACTCTCCACCGGGACATCATTGCTGTCCTCTGCAGTCTGGGTGGGCATCGGTGTTGCTGTTACAACATTCTTTTCTGAGTTTTCGGATTTTTGGCATCCTGTAGTTATAAATAAAAGGGTGATCCCAAGCAGAGCCAAGCGAAGCTTTTTAAATTTTTGCATAATAATTCATTTTCTCCTTATCGTTAATTCATAGATAAAAACTTGGTATGCAGCAGCACTTTTAGTTAGTATCAGCTAACCCAATTCGATGATTCACCCCAATTTATTTACTATATTGCTGATTCATGATTCACCTTGCTGTTCGTTACCGAGTCAAGTTAGAGTCAACTAACCCATGGGGTCATTCTACCATGCACTTTTTTTTATGTCAATCCAGGAAGTTAATCCCTATGGAGGTTATATCCTAAGATTCACACATCGCTAGACCTTGAATTACTTGGATTTGTCATTCCTATTCCCGCTCAATGCGCTTATCATTTTGGAGTATATTTATCACATTTCGGAGTATAAATTCACTTGAAGCTGAATTATCCTTTGTGTTATAATCAGCTTAAAACAGGTAAGGAGGGCTTTGATTATGGATTATACGGAGGAGTATAAGCTGGGACTTGGTGCTTTGGCAAAGCACTTGAAACTTGAAACAAAATACCACAATCAGTATGCCTTCTATACACTTCCGGGAACCTGGGAAACCGGGTGGATTCATGAAGTTCATACCTGTGATGGTCTATTCGTTGCCAGTGCCTGGTTTACCACCGAGAAAGCACTGAATTATACCTTGCATATCAAGGAGGCCTGCCTCTTCATTCTATGCATTGATACCGGTGAGATTACGCTGACCCAGAAGGGAAAGACTTCCCGTACTCTTACGCCTTTCACACACCTGTGGATCAATCCGGGCAGCCCCGTTCGTCTTACCATACCTGCCGAAATGCATGTCTGCTTCACCAGTGTGTTAATCTTTGATTCCTGCATTGAGGGCTTTTTAAAGGCTACCGGCTCCTTCTATCCGATCCGGGTTAAGGATGCAATCCACTGGAAGCCCCAGCACATAGACACCCCGAACGTAATGCTTGTTATGGAGCAGCTCCGATGGGGTGTGCGCGGCGATCGTCTCCCACCTCCCGCGTATCTGTGCAAGGCAATTGAACTACTTTGCCTCTTCGCTCACAATCTGGACAAAGAAAAGTACGAACGTAGCCGCCGTAATCATGTTACCTGGAATGATGAAAAAAAGCTCTACCAGGTGAAGGAGCGAATTGATCAAAATCCTCTTTCGCTTCCCACCACAGAAGAGCTATGTCAGCTTGCCCAGATGAGTCAAAGTAAGCTGCGTATTGCATTCAAAAGCTTATATGGCATTACCCTGTATTCCTATATCAGAGAATCCGTTATGAAGCGCGCCATGCAGATGTTAGCTGACGATGAGCTGAACATCAAGAATATTGCCCATCAGTGTGGCTATGAAAATGCAGCAAAGTTTAGTGCAGCATTTAAAGCAATTCACGGAATTACACCAAGTGAATTCCGCAAAGGCTTCGGATTATAAATGTCAGAAAATTGATTATATCTAATCTACTAATTACTATGGCTAACCATATGTGAAACGTAAACAAAAGAAATCATTTATATTTCCCCTTCTTCCACGCTTCTTTTTAAATTTACTGCAGCGATCTTACAGAAATCCGCCTCATACTCCAGGAATAAGTCAACTAATGCCGGCTCGAATTGGGTTCCCCGATACTTTCTTAATTCTTCACAGGCATATTCATGAGAATATGCCTTCCGATAGGTACGGTTGCTTGTTATGGTCTCATATGCATCACAAATAGATGTTACTCTTGCAATCAATGGAATCTCCGTCTTACATAGACCAAACGGATATCCGTTACCATCCCACCATTCGTGGTGGTAAATCGCTGCCTCCGCTGAGATCTCCAGGCTTTCGGGGGGGATTCCCTCTATTTCATATTCACTTATGTAATCAAATAACTCAGCAGCATGCAATGGATGCCTTCGTATCAGCGTAAATTCCTCCTCCGTCAATTTACCTGGTTTTGAAAGAATCTCCATTGGCACTTTCACCTTTCCCAGATCGTGATAAAGTCCCGCTGTTTCAAACTGTATCCAGGTATCTTTATGGATTTCTTCTTTGTAAATCCCTTTCACATAGATCCTTCTTGCCATCATGCCCACCAATATCCCTACATTCTCCATATGCCGGATTTGATCCATTGGCAGAAGACGAACAATATCTCTTAGTTTTCTTATCTCTTTGTTGTATAGCACTGCGTATCCTCCTTTTGGAAATTCCCATACGAATAGATACCGCCAGCGAATAAGCGGATGACAGTCTCCCAATCCTATGATCCAGCTATTTCTCTTCCCAGCAGCTTGACTACATTAACAATCAATATCATTCTTTCCTTCTTCAACTGCCCTGACTGCAGCTGAACAATTCCCTCCACATAATCATCTTTCCCAGCTTCCTTGATGTGAGGCGGGTATGTTATCTGCTCCTGCTCTATGTCTATCACCTCTTCCACACTGTCTACGATAAGACCAAAGCTCCGCTCCCTCGTTTTTACCAGGATGATACAAGTACGATCATGATACTCTATTGCTTCCCTCCCCATGCGCAGCCGCACATCGATTAAAGGGAATACCTCTCCTCTGAGACTGGCAACCCCTTTCACATAATAGGGATAGCCTGGCATACCGGTTATCTTCTGCATTCCCACAATTTGAATTACATCCTCTGTTGAGATTCCATATAACTGGCTATCTGTCCAGAAGGTAAGATACCTCCGATTCCTTTCTTCCTCTTCCTGATTTCCAAATTCAGCACTATTTTTATGTTCCATATCACATTCTCCTCATATCGCTTACTGACTTAAGCCTCACAAAAGAGTCCTATCAGTTCGCCGCCTCCAGTTTAAATCTCGCCACTTCCTCCCGCAGCGTCTGAGCCTGCGCTGCCAGTTCTTCACTGGAGGCAGAGCTTTCCTCCGCAGTTGCGGCATTGCTCTGTACCACACCAGCTACCTGGGATAGACCCATGTTAATCTGTTCAATGGAGGCTGCCTGTTCGATGGAGGCTTGTTCGATCTTAGCAATTGATTTTTCCACCAAGCCTGCCTTATCAGCTACTTCGTACAATACCTTGGAGGTCTCTTTGGACATCTCTACTCCCTCAAGAGCAGTTCTTACTGACTGTTTGATCAGTTCATCGGTTTGTTTTGCTGCCTCCGCTGATTTGGATGCCAAACTGCGCACCTCATCTGCCACCACCGCAAAACCTTTCCCTGCATCCCCGGCTCTTGCTGCCTCAATTGCAGCATTCAATGCCAGGATATTGGTTTGGAAGGCGATGTCCTCTATTACTTTGGTGATTTCTGATATCTTCTCGGCAGCTATATTAATTTCCTGTATTGTGTTATTTAACTTGCCCATATATTCATTGCCCACGCTCACTGATTCAGCCGCTGCCCTCACATGGTCTGTCGCATCATGTACATTACCCACATTATGTTCTGCCTGCTCTGCTACATTAATGATAGCAGCACTTAATTCCTGCACAGTCGCAGATTGTTCTGTCGCACCGGAAGCCAGTGCCTGGGCTGCATCCGAAACCTGTTCCGCTCCGGTGTTAACCTGTTCTGCCGCCACATTAATGGCATGAATAGTTCTATTTAAATCCTGTCTGATCCGCTCTAAAGCTAACCCAAGAACATCCTCCTGGGATCGCAGGGGAACCTTTCTGGTAAAATCACCTTCACTAATTGTCGCAGCCGCTTCCACCTGACCTCGGATTCCTTCCAGCATTCTGTCAAAGGAAGCCGCCAGTGTTCCGGTTTCATCCCTGGCATCGATCTCCGACAGATTGATCTCTACCTGTCCCAAAGCTATCTGATCCGCTGCCCTTACAACCATTCCTAATGGCTTGCTGATCATACCTGCGATTCTTAGCCCCATAAAAATTGCTGCTCCGGCTCCGGCTACAATGAAGCAGCAAAGGATAACTGTAAGTATAACAGCAGAAGCACTATTACTTGCATTTGTCTCCTTCGCACTTGACATTCGATTATCCACCAAACGATCCAGCTTTACATACATCTCTTCAATGCCGTCATTATATTCGGTGATAACTGCATATGCTTGCTTCGGGTCTCCTGCTTTTGCTATCTCGATACTTTTTTCAATGGCTGGTATGTAGTTCTGCTCCATGAAGCTTGTGGCATATTCCAGTATTTCTACGGAGTCAGGGTTGGTAACCAGTTCACTATATACCTCGG
>JAEWMZ010000079.1 GCA_023392995.1 Bacillota bacterium | reverse complement strand
CTTCCATTAAAATCTCATTCAATACACCGGTAGCAATTCGAAGATTCTGATTCTGGATAACCACCTCAATCACTTCAAATAAACGGTGCATTCTCTGGCCTGTCTCGGCAGAGATAAACAGAATCTCTGCATAAGGCATAAAGGATAGAATCTCTCTGATATCAGAAGTATATTCCTTTACTGTCTTATTATTCTTCTCAACCAGATCCCACTTATTCACTACAATGATCATACCTTTTCCACGGTCATGGGCAATTCCGGCTATCTTTGCATCCTGCTCTGTTACACCCTCAGTTGCATCAATAACCAAAGCAACCACATCGGCACGCTCTACAGCTGTAACGGTACGAATAATGGAGAAACGCTCTAATTCCTCTTTGATCTTACTCTTTCTGCGAAGACCAGCTGTATCAATAAGAACATAATCCTTCCCATTTCTGCGAATGGGGGTATCAATGGCATCTCTGGTCGTACCTGCAATATCAGATACGATGACACGGTTTTCGCCCACCAGCTTATTCACAATGGAGGACTTGCCTACGTTAGGCTTTCCAACGATAGCGATACGAGGGCGTTCATCCGTTGCCTCCTCCGTATTACCGGAGGTAAAATGTCTTACTACTTCATCCAGCAATTCACCAAAGCCTAATTTGCCGGAACCGGAGATAGGGAAGGGTTCGCCGATACCTAAATTATAAAACTCATAGACATCGGGCATAAACTTTTCAAAGCTATCCACCTTATTGACGGCTAGTACCACTGGTTTCGCGGAGCGTCTAAGCATATCTGCTACTTTAGAATCTGCATCCACTAAACCTTGTCTTACATCCACCAAGAAAATAATAACATCAGCGGTATCAATTGCAATTTGTGCCTGATCTCTCATATAGGACAGCATCATATCCTTGCTGTCCGGTTCAATACCACCGGTATCAATCATTGTAAATTGTGTATTCAGCCAGGTAACATCGGCGTATATTCTGTCTCTGGTAACACCTGGATAATCCTTGACAATTGAGATTCGATCTCCTGCCAGGGCATTAAACAAGGTGGACTTACCAACATTTGGTCTGCCAACGATGGCTACGATTGGTCTGCTCATTAATATATAACCTCCAAGATGCGCTGCTGCGCATTAATATTTCGTAATAACAGAATCAGCAGAATCAACGAGTTGATTCCTTGTATTGCTAATTACTCGTATTGCTAATTCTTCTTATTGCAAAAAGAAAGACTTTCCATCTGATTGTACAATACGGATATAGGTTTGTAAAGCCTTTTCCATATACCTACGAAATAGCTAGTGTACACCCAAGAATAATATGGTATGGTAATCTTGTCTTTCTTATGTAGTTTTAATAGCCGGAAAAATATTTTCCCGGCTTGTAAGGACCTTATCTTTCCTCGGTAATCGTTAAAAATGCAGCCAGGTTTCCTCTCTTGCCCTGCGTTTTTCTATGTGAAAATAACAGGTCACTGTTGCAGGCGGTGCAAACCTCTGCTATATGAATGTTTTCTGGTAATAAACCAGCTTCAAGAAAGACCTCCCGGTTGGCTGCCCACAGATCACAGAGATACTTTCCATCCTTGCCTCCGGTTAGAATTTCCTTATCTTTGTCTTCCGGAAATGCTCTTCGAAATTCCTCGGCTACCTCTTCTGAAATCTCGTAACAGGTACTGCAGATGGAAGGACCAATCACCGCGATCAGGTCTTTTGGATTACTGCCAAAGTTTTGTTTCAGCTCTTCCACGGTTATTTTACCAATTTTCTGAACCGTGCCCCGCCAGCCGGAGTGGGATAAGCCAATTGCTTTCTTCGCTGGGTCTACCAGATAAAGCGGAACACAATCTGCATATTTTGTCACAAGAGTAATGCCAGGCTGATTGGTAATCAGACCGTCAATCTCTTCATAATCCCGTGGTACAAATAGTCCTTTTCCATAATCCTTATCTGTTACTACCCTTATATTCGTCTTATGCACCTGAAGGGAAATCACTAGCTTTTGTACATCAAAGCCAATACTATCGGCCATTCGCCTATAATTCTCTTCGATATTAGCCGGAGCATCCGAATAGCTGCTGGTCTCACTTCCAAAATTCATCGTTGAAAAGATACCCTCGCTCACACCACCGAGTCTCGTTGAAAATCCATGTTTAATAAACGGCAGCTCAGAGAGCACGGGGAAGGTGATAAAGGGTACTTCTCTGCTCAAATCAAGTTGCGCTGTTTCACTGTTCTTAAATATCATAAATAGAAATCCCCTTTCACAATACAATTGATAGATAATTGCCAAACGCATTAACAGAAGTTATTGTATTCAAAACAAATACTGTTTCGAAGGGGAAGCTAAGCCCGAAGGAAACGCCCTTGCGAGAAATTGCATTCGTTTTGTTTTACAATTATAAAAACTATATAGTTTCGCAATTGCCTATAAAAATTGATCTATCGGTGTAAAACACAACTGCTATGATACACCATCAAATGCGTTTTTAATTAATGAAATATCTTTATCAAGAATAACAACTGCATCAAAGCGGCAAGGGGTATTTTGAGATATCTTATGGGAAAGCAGATAAAATTGGGCTGTCCGTGTAATACGGCGTATTTTATTATAATTGATTGCTTCCGCCGGAAAGCCCTTCGTTGTACTGGAACGGTATTTCACCTCAATAAAGCAAAGATAATTCCCATCTCTTGCAATCAAATCGATTTCACCCAGCTTACAACGGAAATTGCGTTCCAACAGCTGATACCCCTGCTTCATCAGAAAATCAGCTGCTATTTGTTCGAAATTTGATCCTAATTCTCTATTATTCATTCTAGTACCTTGCCTTTGATCCGATCCATTTTATCAACAAAGACAAGAACTTCTGCAACTACATCATATAATTCCGGCGGTATCGCCTCTCCGATCTCCAATTTGGACAGGGACGCGGCAAGCTTTTCATCCTTATGAATAGGAATCGCTGAGTCTTTCGCCCTCTCAAGGATTCGCTCAGCTACATAGCCCTTACCGGAAGCAATTACCTTTGGTGCCGATTCTTCCGGGTCATAGGAAAGTGCCACTGCGGTTTTGTACTTAGTGCCTAGCTCATTCCCCGGGCTTTGTTCGTCCCGGTTTAAGTTTCTATCCTTGGTGTTTTTTAGTTTATCCTTATCATCCATAGTTTAATCTCCATTTTAAAAAGGAATCCATGAATCGTATTATTTATCAAAAATATAGGTCAAGTTATTCCATGAGATTCTTAAGAAAGCTCATTCTATGTATTGGTGTTATTCCCAATTCCTTAATTGCTGCTATGTGCTTCGCAGAGCCATAACCTTTATTACTTGCAAAATCATATCCGGGAAATACCTGATCATAGGCGATCATCATTCGGTCTCTGGTTACCTTAGCCACAATACTGGCGGCTGCAATGGATATACTTTTTGCATCACCTTTGATAATGG
>JAEWMZ010000033.1 GCA_023392995.1 Bacillota bacterium | reverse complement strand
TGATATATCTCTTCCATCTTCTTACGGTCTACCTTTAACGCTTTACCCAGCATTCGTTCTGCAAATCGCTCCGCTTTATTTACTTCCTCAATGATACTGTCCATTAGATCAAGCAAAACATCACTGCTGCCTGCATAAGAGCTTCCCACAATAGAAAGCTCCGCAAATAGCTGGAATAGACTGTTCTCCTTGTCATCTACCAGGCACTGTGCCATAGCCAGGTATTCCTGGGATAATTCCTTTAAATGCAGGATCTGCTGGTTTACTACACTTACTTGATCCTCCACCTGGTACAGGGTAACCGTATTCCCATAGGAATAGAATTGCTTTACTACCTCCAGTGGCAATTTATTGCACTCCACATAGTAGTCAATCCTGTCCCTGATCAGCTCTAAATCACTTTCCAGAGGCGTCAGCTCGTCAAGCCGCTCAGACACCTTCGCTTTGATGCCTAATCGATTTGATTGTTCCTCATATTTTTGATAGGTATGATCTAAAAATTGATAGAGCTCCGCTCCATTTCTAAGGATTCCTTGATAAATCTGCTCCAGCTCATGAATCATTTTATAAAAAGAAGCTACCATAAAGCCATGGTAGTCTTTATTTACCGCTAACACCGTTTCCATTGCTTCCCTGCTTTCCATGGGAAATGCATATAGCATCAGGTCATCCACAGCAGTGTAGCTGCTAAGAAATCTTCCGGTATACAGATCATTGATCCCCAGAAAAGCTCCTGAACCCACGACCATGCGAGAACCTTCATTTGATATTAAAACCCTGCCCTTAATCACCATGGCGATATAATAGACAGGTTCACCCTCTTTAAAAATCACGGTATTTTTTAAGAATTGGTTTACCGCGTTTGGAATTAATTTTATGTCCATACACACCGTCCAATCAATTTATTAGCCCATATTATATAGGAAGTCCTTCGATGCCTGCTGGTGCCAGCTTCTCTTCCTTCCGGTTTTCTTTATTATATACTAAATACGACATTTCAAAAAGCAAAAAGTGGTATAATTCTACTAACTAGGACAAAATTCTTACCTATCTGCATGTTGTTTCATGATAATACTTTATTTCCTTAACCCCCTTGATCTTTTTGCGGCATCTTTATTCCGATTCAATCATTTGGATTTTCCGCTGTTTCGGTACATCAATACGAACCAAGCTAAGAAGCACTGTCCAGACTTGTACTTGATGATTATCAGTGATATCCTTCGCCAGGCTAATCTCCCCGGCATTTTCGCCCCATTCGCATCACCAATGCAAAAAGAGTTAAGAAGCAATTTCCAAGCAAGCTTGCAAGTTGTTTCTTAACTCTTTTTTATTGTCTCATTGATTATAGCAAAATATTTTAAATTCCGTGCGCTCTGCTTCGAGTGCTTACCATAAGCGTTACCTTTACAGTTAACTCGGTCCAGGCGACCTTACGGCACACAAGAGCTTTTGCTTAGTGCTGCTTCATTCCTGACCTGACACGGTTCACAAATTCCTGTTGCGTAAGACCCAAACGTCAACATCACTTATAAAGGGCAGCCCTACAGTAAGTCATCCTAGGCAGAACATCACCCCTGCTGTAGCGGATTGCAGGTACAGGGCACCGCTATCTCCCCGGCTGCACGGAAATCTTATGACTTATTCATGGCTTTTTAATATACAGGATGTAAAACATTGATCTGATTCACATCTATTTTCTTTCAAAAAAGCTGTATGCCAAGTATATAATTTTTGCAGGCGAATGTCAACCCTCAGACTTTGCCATTTTATTACGAATTCTTAAATCTTTAAAAAATGCTTGCAGTACCTGGGTACACTCCTCTTCCATAACACCAATCTCCAGCTCGACCTGATGATTAAACTCCTTCATCTGCAGGATATTCAAGATGGAGCCGGCGCAGCCTGCCTTCGGATTCATTGTGCCCACAACTACTTTTTTAATACGAGCTTGTACAATAGCACCGGAGCACATCTGACAGGGCTCCAGAGTTACATACATGATGCAATCCTCAAGCCGCCAGTCCCCCATTACCTTGCTTGCCTTTTGGATCGCAATTAATTCCGCATGTGCCAGAGTCGTCTTTTTCGTATTTCTTTTATTATATCCTCTGCCTATAATTTTATCCTGATATACGATCACACAACCGATGGGAACCTCTCCGATCCGGCTGGCCTTTTTTGCCTCCTTAAGTGCTTCCCGCATATATTTTTCATTTAACATAATTTCAGTATTCCTTTACGACTTTACGGTATTTTGGTATAGTTATTTTAGCATAAGAAAAACGAGGTTACAATATGAATATCCAGGGCTTTAACAAATTAACTTTGCTGGACTATCCAGGTCATATGGCTGCCGCAATCTTTTTGGACGGCTGCAATCTGCGCTGTCCCTTCTGCCACAATTCCTCCTTGGTCAGCGGGCCTGCTTCGCCGGCGATCCCTTTTACGGATGTCCTAACAACGCTTTCAAAGCGGCGCAATATTCTGGAGGGCGTGTGCATAACCGGCGGCGAGCCTACGCTTTATCCCGGACTGATGGAACTGATCCGCCAAATAAAAGCCCTTGGCTTCAAGGTGAAGTTGGATACGAACGGTACAAATCCTGACCTATTGAAGTCCTGCGTGCAGGAGCACCTAATTGACTATGTGGCTATGGATATTAAAAATTCCAGGGAAAAGTATGCCCTAACCTCCGGTATCCCGAATATTAACCTTGATAAAATAGAACATAGCATCTTATTTTTGTTATCCGGTAAAATTGATTATGAATTTCGAACCACCATCGTAAAAGAGCTTCATACACAAGAGGACATGCATTCCATCGGCAAATGGATTGAAGGTGCCAGAGCATATTTTTTACAGTGCTTTCAGGATTCCGGCGATATCCTTGCACCCGGACTAAGTGCCCATACGAAAGAGACCTTAAAGGAATTTAACGCAATACTAAGGCCTTATGTGAAACAGGTATCCCTTCGCGGTGTTGATTGATGTTGCAAAACTTAGACTATTTTTTTATGAAACGGGGTGTTTGTTATTTTTAAATACTATGAAACGGATCGTCTTATCTTAAAAACAATTAATAAAGAGTACACACCCTTAGTCTTGTCCTTCTATGAGGAGAACAGAGATACCTTTGAACCCTGGGAGCCGGCACGGAGTATGAATTTTTACACCTACTCCTATCAAAAGGCTTCCCTCTCTGCGGAGTATAATCACATGACAGAAGGAAAGCTTCTTCGACTTTGGGCCTTTTCAAAAAGCAATCCCGAGGATATTGTAGGCTGCATCTGCTTTCAAAACTTCCTGCGGGAGCCTTATCAAAGCTGCACCCTTGGATATAAAGTCAGTTATAAATATCAGCATCAGGGTTATGCTCATGAATGTATCGAAAAAGGTCTTGAGGTGATCTTTGGGGAGCTTCATTTGCATCGTATTGAAGCATATATCATGCCGGAAAACGAAACCTCCCGGCATGTGATAGAAAAACTGCAATTTCAACCGGAAGGTTTGGCGAAATCCTACGCACGTATCCACGGAACCTGGCGGGATCATCTTCGATATGTTCTTCTTAATCCGATGGACTGTTAAAATCAACCGATAGATACCAGTAGCCAAAATCTCCTTGCTGCAGTTCTCTTTTTTTAATTGATTTAAAATTTTCAAAACCAAACATCTTGGCCATAAAGCGCTCCCTATTATGATAGATTCCTGGGATCCCTATCATATACTGGCTGCCATACCGATCTTTTCTTTTTGCAAAAATCAAGTGATGATAGCAGTAGAAGCCATGCATTAAGAAGCTGTTATTACTTAGGCTCCAGGTTTCCTTCGGAAGCAGTCCAATGTCCTTTGGTTCTATTTTCACACAGAAAATAATTTCATTATCTTCAAAAGGGTATATGCGCGTAAAATGTTCAAAGAAGTATTTTGCTGTTGGATGCTCCTGCTGCTCTGCTCCTGAACTCCCATTCCCGGCATTCATCCATTCCTTTTGATCCGGCATCTGGTTAACATTCCTGTCTTCTCTCTCTTCTTCACGAGCTGCTGCTCCGCTGTTTCGCTCATAGCTTGGCTGCTCCTGCTCCCCGCTCTCCTCTTGTTGACTCTCCTGCTCATTCTCTACATTATTATTCTTAGGCTGGAACAGCAAATCAGAAATATCCTGTGTTGGGGACATCTCGGGTAAATGAAAGAATTCAGAAGGACTGACTGCTGCTTCCTCCACCTTCTGAGGAGGTCTATGAAGCCGTTCAATTGTCTTTAAGCCCCTGGGCAGCTGATACTTCGGAATTGCGAGCTGCTCTTCTATGGTTAATCCACTGATGGAATCTTCTATCTCAAGGTCTTCCTGTACTTCAAAATTGGGTGGAACCATTTTTGCTTTTTCTTTCGATCTTGCTGCTGAGATAATGTTTTCCTCTCCGGTACTTCTTGCATTTGAGCGCTGTGCAAGACTCCCGGTCTGACTTTTGGGCTGCAAGGCTGACATCACCTCTTTTGCAACAATGGGTGTATCATCCCATTCTGTACCAAAGAATACATTTTCATTTAAAAATAGGAGAAGGCCTCCCATATCTGCAAGGCTGTGGCCTGAATTCATAATATTATTTTCATCGGCTAAGAGTTTACTGTCTAACATCTGTCCCTTTAATACGGAGTCTCCCAAATAGATTAACTCCATGTTATGTTTGTCCCTTTGGATCAAGTAGGTAGGGAATATGCTATCTAACTGACCAAGCAATTGCATATGTAAGGTAATTTTTAATTGTCCATTCTTTCCCTCGATTCTGGCATATCCCACATTTCTCCTCTTAACGCCATTTTCATATTGGTACATATAAGAAATCATTCTTTTATAATCGGCCATAACCATTCCCTCTCTTTCCTTTGCCAAATCCGATTGTTTCGTAATTCTATTAAATATATTCTCTTATATGCGGCAATATTCCTCAGTATTAATTTATGGGGGCGGTAAAACTTTCTCTTGCTTTATTGCATTATTTTTATCATAGAATTTTCTCTTGTTGTACTGTTTCAAAGCGAAAGCTAAGCTCGAGGGAAATGCCCCAGTGCGGAAATAATATCTCTGTATATACAATTGAAAAACTATATTGTATCCCAATTGCCTAATGCCTTTCTTCAACGGAACGGGAGACGTAAGTTCTTGAAATATAACGCCAGGAGAGATTTGATGGTTTCATTAACAAAACGCTTGGTTTCTGCATCAATCCCCTTTACTGTTCCCATGGCTATAAAGGCTTTTTTATGCCATTCCTCACTAAGGTCGCTGACATTTACGACCCCAATGGATTCAATTACTTGATATAGTGTTGTGATAAAAAGCTCTCGTTTTTCATTATCCAGCGTCGACAGCCATTGATTAATCACCATATTGACATGCTCTGCTCCTCCGGTAATACCTTGTGTATATTGAAAGTCACCTTGATTGATCATCCATGAGAAGGGATCATGCTGCAGAATCCAAAATTGTTTACTCTCTACCACAACATAATCCTCCTGCTGTTGCAGAAGCATTCCCACTAAGGAGGACTGGGGTAAGGTTTTATGAATTCTCTCTTTTATACATGCATACTTTTCACTTGTAAAAATTTCATCAATAAAACCAGGCCCATTATGGCTATAAATAAAAAAAGGTCATTCCGGCTTGTCTGTTTCCACATTCCGGGATGACCTTCTTCTCTAAATAAATTGTTTTTTCAAATATCCTAATACTCTCTTTTTTACCCATATCGCTTTATTAACAATAGTTCATCGTATTCTGCATAGCAATGAATAATTCAGGATTAGCAAAGCGATCCGTGTTTCAGTTCAAGCAACACACTTCATATTTTCGCTCCAAGCTGCACAATACATGTTTTCGGATGAAGCGAAACAATCTATGTTTCGGATTAACTATTTCCCGCTATGTTATCCACGCATGTCATTTTTTTTCGGCAGGAAATCCACAAAAAGAAGGTTCATGTGGAAATCATAACAGTTTATCCGCAGACAGTTCATCTGCCAAAGCAGCAAACTGCTGTAGGGTCAATGCTTCACCTCTGATATTTTCTGATATCTCCAGCCGTTCCAGTGCCCCAGCGATCTCTTCCTTGGTAAAGGATAGCTCCGGTGAATTGTTCAGTCCATTGACAAGGGTTTTCCTTCTCTGATTAAAGGAGGCACGAATCATACGAAATAATAACTTTTCATTCTTTACCTGTACAGGGGAATCCTCATGCAGAGCCAGGCTTATAACCGCTGATCCCACATTGGGTCTTGGCATAAAGCAATTGGGCGGAACGTTTGCTGCGATATACGGCTTCGCATAATATTGTACCGCCAACGACAACGCTCCGTAATCTTTCCCGCCCGGCGCTGCCTGCATACGATCAGCCACCTCTTTTTGAACCATAACCGTAATATTGATTAATGGCAAATGTTGCTCAAACAAATCCATAATAATTGGAGTTGTAATATAGTAAGGAAGATTTGCTACTACCTTAATTGGTCTGCCGTTATTTCTTTCCGCAACCAATGCATTCAGATCCAGCTTTAGAATATCATTGTTGATTACTGTTACATTATCATACTCTGATAATGTATCCTCAAGAATTGGAATTAGCATCCGATCAATTTCAACTGCCACAACCTCTCTGGCATTTTCACACAGATATTGGGTCAGAGTTCCGATGCCGGGTCCGATTTCCAATACAAAATCGTCCTTTGTAATACTCGCAGCATTAATTATTTTATCCAGTACATGAGTATCGATCAGAAAGTTCTGCCCGAATTTTTTCTGGAATACAAACCTGTATTTATTTAATATTTCAATCGTGTTCTTGGGGTTTCCCAATGTCGCCATGCTAATCCTCACATATCTATTTAGTTTAGGATTCAAGTTACTTATACCTATACTTATACCAATACTCGTACCTTGAATCGATTTTATCATCGCAAAACACATAAGCTTCCATTCCTATTACCGGCGGTTGGCTCATATACCATCTTATATCGCCTGCACTCAATGAGCGCCTGCACTTTCTGCCATATCTATGGTAATCGATAAAAGTTCATCGCATTCTCCTGCGTAACCCGAAGTACCGTCTCATAATCAACCTGCTTTAGCCGGGCAATCTCTTTCGCCACATAGGTAAGATTCAGTGAAGTATTGCGCTTACCCCGGTTGGGCACTGGAGCCAGATAAGGGCTGTCCGTTTCCAACACCAGCTTCTCTAATGGTGCATATTCCACTACCTCTTTCAGCTTTTTGCCATTGGTAAAGGTTACGACACCACCGATGCCCAGGTAACAATTCATGTTCAAATACTGCCGTGCCTGTTCAACACCGTAGCCAAAGCAATGAATAATTGCTCCAATCTCCTCTGCCTTTGATGCTTTTAGTATTGAATACGTATCATTTGCCGCATCTCTGCTATGAATAATCATAGGAAGCTCTAACTCTCTAGCCAGTTCAATCTGTCGTTCAAACCATTGCTTTTGGATCTCTCTGTCCGGGGTATCCCAATAATAATCAAGGCCGATCTCGCCGATCGCCAGGTTCTTTGGATGCTTTGCTTTCTCCCTTAGCCAGGCAAAGGTCTCTTCATTCAACTCTGCAGTACTGCTAGGGTGAATCCCGACGGCAGCGTAAAGAAAAGGATACTGATTCGCCAGGGCTAATATTTTATCAATTGTTCCTACTTCAGATCCTACGTTTACGACATGATTAATTCCATTCTTAACAAAAAGCTCAAACAACTCTTCCCGGTCTATATCAAATGCCTCATCCTCATAGTGAGCATGTGTTTCAAATATCATAGTTAACCTCTAACTTCTTTCTTTTGCGAACGTTTTCATATCTGCCGATATTATACAACAGCTTGTGTCTCATTTCAACCTAGGAATACAAAGGCAGGAGGCACTGCTACCCCTTCGTAGATGGATAACAGCGCCTCCCACTCCTGCATAAATGCCTTTTTATCACTACTGGAGCCTTAAAATCGATATTATTGATCCCGATATTTAAAGTTTTGTCTACCAACTCCTTCTTTCCTGGCATTATGGCTTTGGTTTTGATTTTCCGGCTTTACAGAGTTTGTAATACTATTGAATTTCTCATTTACTTTCTTCTGGTTCATTTTCTCCTGATTTTCCTTGCTCATAGGTTCCTCCATCTTGTCTTATTCTGTTTTATTCTGTTTTATTCTGTTTTTTCCTATTTCATCTTGATTTAATATCTCCTCGTATCAAAGCTATTAGGAGAATAAATTATTTTTCAAACAATCTCCTGATATCGACACTTTAATACCTGTCAATATTGTTATTTGACGTTAATGATAGTATAAAAAGCTTTTTCTTTTTTATGTATGTTTACACTCATAACATTTCTAGTACTTAATTAATAAATCTCAATTGTGATTTCTCATTATTCCCTATTAATGTCAATTCAACCATACCGTAACTCAGTAACTGTTTTACGCAACATAGGATGGAAACCTTGAAAATAAATGGTAAAATAAGTATAGTGATATTGAATTGGAGGTGCACCGTTTGAAGATACACATTAACGAAGATTCCAGCTTAAAGGAAACAGAAATAACCATCAACTGCAACAAAATCACTACAGAAGTGGAAAAGATGATATCCATGCTGCGGGTTCTGGATCTGAAGCTTACCGGAAGAAGAGACGATCAGACCTACATACTGGATGCTTCCAAGGTACTCTATATCGACACGGTAGATAAAAAGACCTTTTTTTATACGAAAAAGGATATTTATGAATCAGAGCTAAAACTATACGAGCTGGAGGAGCAGCTGGCTTCCCTGGATTTTATTAGGTCGAGCAAGTCCTGTATTATTAATTTCAATCAGATTAATTCGATAAAAGCTGATATCGACGGCAAGCTGTTGGTGACGATGAGTAATCAGGAGAAGTTATTTGTATCAAGACAATACGCACCTGTTATTAAGAAAAAGTTGGGGGTGAAATAATGGAACACAAACATAGTACTTTTTTTCGGTTTATTTCCTGGACATTGATTTTATTTGCTATGGATCTGCTGATGATGATGCTTCTCGCTGCACTATTCGGTGAGGGTGCGAAAGAAGTGTCTACCATGTTTCAATTTGGCTCCAAGGGATTAGCCTCGACTACGATGCTGCAGTTTTTATTAAGCGCCTGCGTAACGACTTTGATAAAAGATTTTTTTTATAGTGAACGTATTTTTAAGCATATGTTGTCTCTTTGGCGATCCATTTTTATGCTATTAACCATTCTAATCTTTCATATCGCATTTATACTGCTGTTTGGATGGTTTCACTACGACAATAAGCTGGCATGGGCAAGCTTCTTTATCTGCTTTGGCGGGGGCTTTGTGATTGGCTCCACCGTTATGATTCTTAAGACGAAGCTGGAAAGTAAGCGCTATGATGAGCTATTGCATTATTATAAAGAGCAAAGAGAGGACGAGGAAGATGAATAGTATCTGTATGAAGGAAATCTCCAAAAGCTTCGGTCAAAAGGAGGTGCTAAAGAAACTCTCCTTAACCGTCTTATCCGGTGAAATATTTGGTTTGCTGGGTCCCTCCGGTGCTGGTAAAACCACCTTGATCAAATTATTAACCGGCCAGCTGTCCTATACCGGAACAGCTGAAATCCTGAACAAAAGCTGTAATCACTTAGATCGCAGTATCTATAGCGAAATTGGCATGGTTATGGATAACAGCGGCATTTATGAACGCTTGACCTGTTATGATAATATGATCCTTTTTGCAAAGTTTAATCACATTAAAAAGGAGGAAGTTATTCGTGTTCTAAAGCGGGTCGGCTTAACTGACTTAAAAACTCCGGCCGGACGGTTTTCAAAGGGTATGAAGCAACGACTGGTATTAGCAAGAGCCCTGCTCCATCATCCAAAACTATTGTTTTTAGACGAACCTACCAGCGGCCTTGATCCGGCTACTGCGAATGAAATCCATCAGCTTTTGCTGGAGCTAAAGGCAGAAGGTACCACCATATTCCTGACAACACACAATATGGCGGAGGCTCATAAGCTCTGTGACCATATAGCTTTACTGAACGAGGGCTCCATCATCGAATTTGGTATCCCGGATGAGCTTTGCAGAAAATACAACAAACACAATATTATCTCTATCTTAAGCACGGATGGCCAAACCATAACAATTGTTAATAATCCAGCGAATGCGAAGCAAATTGCAGACTTTTTTGCCGAAGGTAAGGTTGAAGCAATTCATTCCTCGGAACCTACTTTGGAAACAGTATTTATGACATTAACCGGAAGGGAGTTGGATCTCTAATGCATGTGCAAAATATCACTGCTCTATTTCAAAAACAGCTAAAGGACTCCCTAAAGAACCTGCCTGTCCTTGTGCTATTCCTGGTATACCCTATTATCGCACTGGTTATGACCCAGGCTATGAAGAATCAGGAGGGAATGGGACCCTTTTTTGTATCCATCTTCGCGACAATGCACTGTGTGTTTACACCGCTTGTCACTACGAACAGTATTATTGCGGAAGAAAAGGAACAGAATACACTTCGCGTACTTTTCATGTCTAATGTTACCTTGAAGGAATATCTGCTTAGCATTGGCGGCTTTGTACTCCTATCAAACTTAATAACCAGCTGCTTTTTCCTACTCCTGATCGATTATACAGCTAAGCAGTCCCTGCTGTTCCTGCTATCCATCGGGATTGGCAGTCTGATCTCCATCATTTTAGGAGCCTGTCTTGCACTTTTTTCGAAGAATGCATCTGCCGCAAATGGAATCGCTGTTCCTTTTGGTATGGTATTTGCTTTCCTTCCTATGCTTGCTAATTTTAATACCACCCTTGAGTCGATATCTAAATTCACCTTCAGCCAGCAGGTAAGTTACCTGTTAGCAGGGAAAGAGCTTTCCACCTTTGGGTTGATTGTATTAGTGGTTAATTTTATC
>JAEWMZ010000461.1 GCA_023392995.1 Bacillota bacterium | reverse complement strand
TGCAGTCTTTACAATACCAAACCGGAATGGGAACTCCAAAGTACCTTTGTCTTGAAATACACCAATCCCATTTCAGATTTTCCACCCATAATTTATATCGATTTTTCATATGCTCCGGGTGCCATTTTATTTCCTCCGCAGCTTGTAAAAATCTCTCTTTCTCTGATAAAACGTCAATATACCATTGATTTGATGGAATGATTTCAATTTCTGTACCACATCGTTCATGAATAGCAACCGAATGAACGATAGTTTCCTGTTTTACAAGCAGCCCTTTTTCTAATAATATTTCAATGATCCTCTCCCTCGCCTTTTTCGTTTTCATACCACCGATATACAAGATATCATGTTTCATTCTTCCATTTTGCATTATTGTTTCTTTGTAAGGCAAGTGATGCTTCTTATACCATTCCATATCCGCTGCATCGCCGAAGGTTGCACACATAACCGCACCGGTTCCTTTTTCCATCGATACCGCTTCGTCTGGTAAAATTGGAATTTCAATATCATATAAGGGTACCATAGCGTTCTTTCCAATAAAATCCTGGTATCTAGGATCATCTGGATGAACAAAGATACTTACACACCCACATAGCAATTCCGGTCTTGTGGTAGCAATCAATAAATCACCTAATGGCGTATGAAAATTCAAGTAATTAAAGGTGGTCTCGCATTCCTTTGTCTCTAGCTCTGCCTGCGCAATTGAAGTTTGGCATTCCGTGCACCACAAAACAGGGGATTCTTTTAAATATGCTTTTTTCATTTTGACAAGCTCTAAAAATGATCTCTGTGATATTTTTTGTGATAGCGATGATACTGTTTGATACTGAAGCGACCAATCAACACTAAAGCCAAGCCTCTTCCATAAGATTTTAAAATCCTCCTCGTACTTTTCAATCGTTTTCAAGCAACGCTCTCGAAATTCGCTTCCAGACAGATCAGCTGCACGTATATTCTCATCCTTTTCTACCAGTCGCTCCGTTGGAAGACCATTGTCATCAAAGCCAAAGGGGTAAAAAACATCAAACCCCTGCATACGCTTAAATCGTGCAATCATTTCTGCCTGTGTATAAGAGAATACATGCCCAATATGGAGCTTACCGCTTACGGTTGGTGGTGGAGTATCAATGGAGAAAACCTTTCGTTCTCTGCCAATTTGATATTTGTAAATATCCTTCTCCTCCCACATTTTCTCCATTTCCTTTTCAACTTTTTGAAAATCATACTTCTGATCCATGATGGATACCTCCAATAAATAATATTACAAAACAGACAAAAAAAGTCGCCCTAAGCTAACGCTTAGGGCGAACTAACGTGTCCGTGGTACCACCTAAATTCAGAATTATTTCTGCTCTTATTACAATACGGGAATGATAAAGCTATTCCGATACCGCTTCCCTCGATAACGGTGGGAAACTCCGTTGGAGTCTACTTAGATGATAAATCCGTTCAATCCAAAGCTCAAAGGCTACTTCCATGCTCCCTTCACGAAGATTTTCACCAACCATCTTCTCTCTGTCCATCCGGAATAGCATGTACTCCTCCTCGTCAACGCTTTTGCCTGTGTTTGTTAACATACATTTTAGCATACAAGTATTATGTGTCAATATTATTTTGAATATTTACCGCATCAATTATTTTAATATTTACTGCATCAATATCATTTTAAATACTTACTGTATCAAAACTATGAGCCATAGAATTATTTACAACTGCATCTTCAACTCTAAACTGAATTTCTATTCCAAATCAACCAATATAAATTCTTGTAAACAGCTGTTCTAATTCCTTCGGGCCTTCTTCGTAATACAAATAGTCTTTATGCTCCGGGCTATCAATCCAAAGAATAGAACCATCCACATACAACGGCTGCGTATAACAGGTAAAGTTGGAATTATAAATCTGCCTTTGAAGTACCTCGCCTGTTGAATTTATCAAGATAAGGCCTGTTTTGTACTCTAGGACATTACGAATTTGATAGATCAGCGCAAATTTATCGTCCGATAGCTTCACCATACGAAGATTGTCGGCACGGGGTTTTTCACCCTCTTTATAATCCGTTAGCCAAATTAATTTTGAACTATGTCCATCTTTTGCTATGAGAGATACATATACGTTTTTTACTTCGTAGGAACTAATATCATCACCGGTTATCGTATCATGAGGGATGGATACCCCTGCAACAATATTGTTATAAGTGCCTATTTCAAAACCGTTTACCTTTGTACCGGTGTAATTGAGACCAATGATATCTTTGATCGTGAGTAGGTTCAGTTCTGATGTCGTTGGGCGTTTATTGTTTTTATCGCTCCACCCTTTTGGCGAAAAGCTATAATGTGTCTGCAATACCACGGCGCGGGGATATCCATCTCCATGGTCTATGTATAACAGGTTTCTACCATCCATTTTAACAAATTGATTAAAAGAATGACTGACATGATTATAAGGGAATAGTGCACCTACGTACAATTGAGTCATAGTGGAAGAATCAATCATAAATGTAATATTTGATTGATGGTTTAAGCCATCCTTCGTTACATACCGCTCTCTGTCAGTATGTACTATTAAGGTAGTTCCATCCATAGCCATTCTGGCAAAGCCTGCATCATAAGGTATCGTCGCCTTGCTTTCCTTACCGGTTATGTTGCATCTGCCTACTTCTCGAAAGCTACTGTCCATTTTTATAATAGAGTATACTATTTTTGCATCATTCTCTTCTTCATTCCTTTGACCTACCGCGGCATAATAATTGCCGTCTTCCCCCTGATAGAATCCTCCCCATTCTGAATATGGCAGAGGAATTGATATTTTATTAAGATACTTTAGATTCTTATCATAGGTTGTGAGTTCCAGCTTTTGACTGCCTTCAGCAGCGATTCGGGTAAATACTCCTATTAGGTCATTTGGCAGCTGAAATAGATACGTATTATCCGCACCGCTATAATTAATCCCCTTTCCGTAATTACTAGTTCCTACGTACTGATCAAACTTTTCAGCATACATGGTATCCATCTGCAAAGCCTCTTTCGTTTCTGTTACCGTAAGTGGATAGGCCTGCATCTTGTCATTTGGAGATGTTACTATAATGTCCGTTATCCCGGCCTTCAAGGCCGTGATCTGACCATTGGCATCAATTGTTGCTATGCTCTTATCCTCTACCGAATACTTAAAGTCAACTTTTTCTCCACTCCAGTTATTTTCCGGATGATCTAAGACTCCCTTTATAACGGCATGCCCGCCCGGGAAAAGCGATAAAGCAGTAGCCTTACTGGCAGAGGTTTCGATATGAAAGGAGCCTAAGGCCATCCGTACTTCAACCTTTAGATAATAACTTTTATTGGTTTCCTTTTGATAAGCTATGATGGTTGCTGTTCCATCTGCCACAGCCTTAAATTTATTTTTAGAAACTTGCTGAACAATCGTAGTATAATATCCATCATTGCTGACACTCCATGATAGGTTTTGATACGTTGTATCTGAAGGCACGAAGTTAGCTGATACCGTAAAGTTATCTCCTACTTCAAGAATCTTTACATCTGATACCATCGTTACGTTCTTAGCCGGTTGATACACAATAACCTTACAAGAAGCGGTGCTTTTATTACTTTTCACTTTGATCCTGGTGGTGCCTACACTTTTGGAGGTAACCAATCCATTCGCTACAGTAGCAATCTTTTTATCATCTGAGCTCCAGGTTACCGGCAAGCCTTTGTTAGAAGCTTTTAGTTGATAGGTTTCACCCAATTTTAGCATAATAGTGGCTTTGTTTAGTGTCACTCCCTTGGAGGATGCTTCTGCTGATAAAGCAGGGATTAATACAATGGTAGCTAATGCTAGTACAAGGAGCAGTTTTTTTACTTTTGGAAATCTTTGCTGGATATTCATTCGTTTCTCTCCCTTGTTTTTTCTTTTGTAATCGTGTGTTTTACTTTTTTCCTGAATTCTGAGATATTTTCCTTCCGTAAATGAATTAAGTTAGGCAATTGCGGCACAATATCGTTTTCGCTATTGTTACACAACAAATACTATTTCTTCGCTCCAACGCTTCCTTCGAGCTTAACTTCCGCTTCGATACAGTATCTGTTGTGTATACAATAGTTTCAGTTAATGGGTTTCGCAATTACCTAAATGAATTAGAAGGGTATGGTTTCTATTAATTATATTTTATCATCACTACTCGAGGTCTCATATAGGAATTCTGTAATGTTTTTACAAAGATTATTGATCACAAATTACCCCTTATCTTTTGTAAATTTATTCAATTTCTGCTCGCTAAATTACCTTTGCAGCACCTCTGGTTGATCGTTATCAAATTCCTCTCAAAAAGCAGAACATCCCTGGGGTATCTAAAAATATTATTTTCGTGTTACTCAAATTATTCGGCTTTGCAACTCCAGCATTGAAAGTAATTTGATATTATTCAAGGTTTTGATATTTTAAAGCTCCCATGATGGCTTCTGCATATGCATGGATAATTATATTTTCTATCCCCTCCATCTTATCCACATTCATATTTGCCGGATTACCCAGATACCCCAATGGAGTTAAATTTTTTGCCTCATCACCTCCATGTGTCCAGCTTACTAATTCCCTTAGACCTAACTTTGTTGGTTCCAGCTTTTTTGCCTCCTCAACATCTACTAAGTCTCTATAGGAATGAAGCATCCAACTGGTTTCAACTGCCCCGGCATGAATATCCAGATACTTTTCCTCCAGCATAATTTCTTCCTGACATAAATCAACTGTGATAAGAAAATCCTTACTTTCCGTATACCCCAGCTGCGAAAATACATTCTTTGAATTTACAAAGTATGCTTTTATGCCTTCCTTTGTCGCATTTTCCACCACTTCAATTATTGTCTTCATGTGGACAAAATCACCATGAAAATTTAGCAAAAATATATTCTTGAAGCCCCATTTTCTTAGATTTTGAATAATTTCCAAGAGAACCATACGCATCGTTTCTGTTTTAATTTCAAAGGAACCGGTGAATCCATTTGTAATACTATTCACTCCCCAATAAAATGGTGGTGCAATTAATACCTCACAATGTTCACTCCGTAACTGCTTCTGTATCTTCTCTGCGACCGTCTGGGTTAAATAAATATCCGTACCCATGCAAAGATGCGGTCCATGTTCTTCAACCACAGATACAGGTAATAATACACACGCCCCTTTCGATACTGCTTCTTCCACCTGAAGATATGTCATATCGACCATTGTATTTCTAAAAATTGAATATTCCATAATGCTGCTCTCCTTATTCTTCTTTTATCGCAATGATAAAGTCTTCCCTAAGGGCAAAGTCAATCATTATTTATTCAATTGGAATCTGAACCTCCGTACAATAGCGGTTGTTATTTTCCGTATGTACTTCACTGATGTGATATATTTCAATCGGTGAGTCCGTCATGATGTAATCGCTTTTTCTGATTCTTTCATAGAAGTCACCATAAAACTCTTTTTTCATAGCGCCATGGGGTCCATAGTAAATATCACAGGCATATTTTCCTGCTTTGATTACTCTATTTTCTATCCCCGGAAGATGTAGTTCTGTATTTACCAGATATCCAATCTGAATCGCAATATTTTCAACCCACATACATGACTGAAATACTGCTAATGGAGGCGAGCAGATATTTCTGATCTCCGGTTCAAAGTCTGCGATCAAGTCCCAGATTGTCTTATAATTATCTCTAAAAATATCCGACGAATACGTTCCTGCATACTCTTTATAAATTAAATTTCTGTCGGGTAAATCCTTTACAATAAGGCTGTCTGTCCTTATATCTAATAATTGCTCTTGTAGTTGAGTGCATTGCTGCTGCATCAGACGGATTCTGTCCAGTTTTCTTTTATACTCTTCAAGCTTAAGACTTATTTCCTTTTCCTGATTCATAAGGATTCCATTTAACCCATACACGATATCAGAGGTACAAAAAGCATCATAGAACCTTCCTATCTGCTCCAAGGATACCCCTATTTCCTGAAGTTGCTTGATTGCAATGACCCGTGTGATATGTGCTTTTTCATAATAGCGGTATCCATTCTGCTGATTTATCTTTGCCGGTTTTAGTAAGCCCAATCGATCATAATGCCGCAGTGTTTTTGGGGTTACGTTGCATATACTGGCAAGTTCTCCAATACTAAGTAAGCTCTCGTCCAATCTCTCATCTCCAATTACGAATTATTCTGTTGATTGTGACTTTTCCCGTTAAATCCTAAGGAACTTTTCGGTCTAAAAGGTTTTATATCTTTGCCTACAACTCCATATAATTACATAATCTCATTTATTATAAGATTTTGTCAATGACTTCTGCTGATTTTGAAGCTATGCGTGGTCAGCTTGACTTCTAAAGGAGTCGAATTAGACCCCTTTAAAATCCTCATTGGGCAATTGCTGCCATAGGCCTAAAAAATATCCTATAAATACTTAGCAGCCTTTTCAATAATTGGCAAATGAAATTATAGATAATCCAGCTCTCTCCTGCTTTAAATTCCCTCTTTACCCAGCTCTATTTTATGCAAAAAAACGCAGGAGAAAGTGGTGCATAAGGCACAGCTTTGTTCTGCGTTCTTGAACTTTATTTTCCTATTGTAAGACTATTTTTACTCGTTGTAGAGCTCTATTTGCGCGTAATAAGTTTATAAACCCACACTACAACTCCACTCTACCCTCAAAAGCTCTCAACAAGGTCACTTCATCTATGTACTCCAGATCACCACCCACCGGAATACCACTTGCAATTCGACTCACCTTAATTCCTGCCGGTTTGATCAGCTTACTGAGATACATGGCAGTAGCCTCTCCTTCCAGGCTGGAATTGGTCGCAATAATAACCTCATCCACATCCCCTTGCAGGCGAAGCATGAGTTCCTTCAACTTAATATCTGCAGGTCCAATGCCAAGCATGGGTGAAATCGCTCCATGCAGCACATGATAAACTCCGTCATACTTTCCAGTCTTCTCATATGCCGCCAGATCCCTGGGGTTCTCCACCACCATGATCAGCTTCTTATTTCGTCCCGGAGACGAACAGATCGGGCACAATTCCTTATCCGTAAGAGTTAAGCACTCCTTACAATATCTTATATTCTTTTTCGCCTCCAGAATGGAATCGGCAAGACCATGCACCTGCTCCTCCGGCATATTAATAATATGAAATGCCAGTCTCTGTGCTGTCTTTGTTCCAACCCCCGGGAGACGCGATAGCTCTTCTATTAACTTACTTATTTGCCTGCTGTAAAAGTCCATCACTATTCGCTCCTTTTGTCCTGTTTATCATACCTTATAGAGCCTGTATTTTCAAGCATTTTATATAATAATAACTCCTTACTATATTTAGTGCTACAGTGATTTCGAATTTTCATATTGGGTTTTTATTATATATATTAATACGGATTCTCAATCTTGTTTTTTAGTATGAATACCACGGCTATTAAATCTTTTTCGGAATCTCCGGTTTTGGGTTCGACGACAGCGAACTTACTTTTACCTATATTTGTTCTCCTGAGCTAAAGGGACATCATGTAGAATATGCCTCGCATAAGCTTGAATTTCCAAAACAGTTCAATGTTCAAAGCTTATATACCATCTTGCAGGAATTAGCCTATGATAATTGCCTAAGAATTAATAATATACAGGAATAAAACAACTCTGAGTTAGAGAAAAAATCCCCGGTCATTGATATGACACCCCTATAGTTAGACCAAAAAGTCTAACTATAGGGGTGCAGTTCACATAATCAATAAACCGAGGATTTATTAATTGATTCCCTTCCATAGCTATTTACAATCAGAGATACTACATTCGAATAATCCAGTATTAATAGATACCACAGCTTCGGGTTTTATCACTGCACTGCGCTTTATTCAGTTTCCCGCCCTGCGCCTTTCGTATATACACATCTCACGATATACACTCCTAACGATTGGCACTTTTCCAGACGCACTTCAGCCCTTCACTCCCCCCGATGTAATCCCAGTAACAAAATACTTCTGGAAGGAAATAAATACAATCAAAATAGGAATAAGACTTAACACCGACAACGCAAAAACATACCCCCACTGGGTAAACTGATGCTGCCCGAAAAACCCGGAAATTGCAATCGGAAGCGTACGCTTTAAGTTATCGTTAATCACAGTATTCGCCCAGGGAAACTCTTCCCAGGCAGTAAGGAAATTAAAAATAGAAATAGAAATAGAAGCAATCCCCGGTTTCGCCAAGGGCAGAATGATCTGTATAAAAACTGTAAAAATACTTCCCCCATCCATGTGTACCGCTTCATCAAATTCCTTTGGTATATTTTCCACAAAGCCCTTGATCATAAAGGTCGAATAGGGAATTACCCAAGCCACATAAAAGGGAACCAGTCCCAGCAGCTTGTTAATCACATCCAGCTTCACAGCAAGTTCATACTGGGGAACAATTAATGTCATTCCGGGAACAATCATTGTCAATATTATAAAAGCAAATACTACATTCCTTCCAAAGAACTGAAACCGCCCGATACAAAAGCCAAGAGCCGATGCTACCAGGGCGGCAACCGTTACCGTTAAGGTAGACACCACCACGCTGTTAAGAAAATTGATATAGAATTTTCCTTTATTAATAATATATACATAGTTCTCCAGCGTGATGGATTTCAGTGTGGGAAAGAACTTAGGAG
>JAEWMZ010000458.1 GCA_023392995.1 Bacillota bacterium | reverse complement strand
CTGAGAAGAGAAATCACCCATCCTTCTCATGGACGGTGACAAGCCAATCCCGGAGAATTGCTGGGGAAGCTTAATACCTGCATTCATCAGCAAATCACCATAAGTCAGATATTCTTCCAGCTCCTCCTCCGGTAAGGAGTGCGCCCCACTGATCTCCAGTCCTGCCAGCTGATCCTGCTTTCGTACCTTTACGGTGTATCCTTCCTCCTCCAATAGACCAGCTACCTTCAAGATATCGCTGGGTGGGTTCGGTACAGCCAATCTCTGATACAGTAAAATGATGGACTCCTGCTTGTCCTCTGAAACCACCTGCCACAGCACATGATTATCGTCAGCATCAAGCCGGTAAAAGGTCCCAAACTGGAACAACCGCCTGTGTTCTTTATAAAAACTAATCTGCTGTGCAATTGCCTGTTTTTCTCGCTCCGATAATTTCGTAATATCTATCTCATATCCCAGTACACCAAAGCAGGCTACCTGGAATCTGGTTTCAATGGAGGTTGTCCGCAGGGTTTGGTGGTTTGGCACCGCGCTGACATGGGCGGTCATGGCAGAAAGGGGATAACCAAAGGAGGTACCCTCCTGAATACGAATGCGTTCATTTGCATCGGTATCATCCGATGTCCAGATCTGGGGCATATAATAGAGAATACCGAGATCAAAACGATTGCCGCCTGCGGAGCAGCCTTCAAACAATATATGAGGAAAGGCTTTCACGATAGCCCCCATCACCTCATAAAGTCCCAGTACATAACGATGATAGAACTCGCCCTGACACTCACCCAATCTGCTGGAATATGCATCCGATATATTGCGGTTCATATCCCACTTCACATACTCAATTGGAGCACTTTTCAGCACCGCGCTGACGGCTTCTATAATATAAGCGCGCACGTCAGGTCTAGTCAAATCAAGATTCAGCTGATTCCTTCCCAGATATGTTTCTCTGCCCGGTGCTTTTACAGCCCAGTCCGGGTGCTGCTCATACAGCTGACTCTTTTCACTGATCATCTCCGGCTCAAACCATAAGCCAAATTGAAGTCCGGTCTCATGAATTCTTTCGACTAAGCTTTTCAGAGATCCCCCCAGCTTTTCTTCATTTACGGTCCAATCTCCCAGAGAAGAGGTATCATCGGATCGATTAGAAAACCAGCCGTCATCTAATACCAGCATCTCCATGCCTAATTGCCCTGCTTCCCTCGCAATCTCAATTAGCTTACAGTCATTAAAATCAAAATATGTAGCTTCCCAGTTATTGATTAATATGGGACGTTCCCGATAAGCCCATTCGGGTGCGATGATATGGTTATTAATGAAATGGTGTATTCTTTGGGATAAGCCATTTTGTCCCTGATTACTGTAAGCCAGGACTGCTTCCGGTGTATAGAACACCTCCTGCTCCTTTAAGCTCCACTGAAACTGATGGGGGCTGATTCCCGCCATAATACGAAGCTTGCCATAACCCGAGACCTCCACTGCTTCGTAGTGATTCCCAGAATAAATCAGATGAAAGCCATAGCACTCTCCTGTTTCCTGATTACAGCCTTCCTTGGTCAGCATAACAAAAGGATTGTGCCGGTTGGAACTGGTTCCTGTGGTTGAATCATTGACATAAATACCGGAAACCAGTTTTTTTATGTTGTGCTGCCGTTCTCTGATCCACAGACCATCAAAGGTATGCAGCTGATAATCTTTTACCGGAAGGTCAAGCATCATACTCATAATCTTACTGAGCTTGATTTCTTCTTTCCCAAGATTCATAAGTTTCGTACGTCTGGTAATCACATCACTATCCGGGAACACCGTATAGATCAGATGAAGTTCCACCGGATAGACGCAGTCGAGCAAGGTAATATCCAGTGTTGTTATGTCCTCCTGCAACGGCATTTCCTTGTTCTTATTCTGGTTTTTATCCTGATTCTTATCCTGATTCCTATCCTTATTATAATCCTGCTCTCTTGCATGAGGCAGATTGGTGCGTTCTGTCTCCTCATATATCCCTTTGTAAATCTTATGGGCTGTATATAGAAAATTACCCGAAAACCCATGATCCGGCATTTGCAAGGTAAGGGGCAGATTCCTGTAATCCCCGGTTCCCGCAAAGGAGTACTCTAAGCACAGGTTATCCAGCGTCAGTGCCAAATCCACGGGTGTTACATTGGTATTCCCGTAGCCTGTTCCAACCTTTTCAAAGAGCACCTCGTAGCTTGCAGGTCTCCTGATTTTCTTCCCATAATAAAGCTGCTCCAAATACCTTCCGGCGCGAAGGCCAATTACATAGGAAATATTGTGTGTCTGTAAATGAAATACATTATCCTCATAGATAACCATAGTGATTCCTTCCCCATTGTTCTTATTCTAAACGGATCAATCCGTCACCTGATAGCTCTATTTAAACATATATCCGATGAACCTGAAATTCAAGTAATAAATTGTCCTTATGAATAAATTTTTCTATTGCTATCCTTTCACTGCTCCGCCAATGGTCATCGCACCTTCCACCTGTTTACTAAAGATACAGTACAGCAAAATCGTTGGCAGGCTGGCGATTACCATCGTTGCTCCCATTGCGCCCCAGTCCGTAGTAAACGCCCCCTGAAGAAACAGCAGTCCCAGCGGAAGCGTCTTTAGCCGTTCCTCTACTACCAGTACATTAGCAAGGTTAAATTCATTCCAGGCATTTAAAAAGATATAGATAACCAGCGTAGCCGTTGCTGGCTTAACGAGGGGTACAATGATACGGAAGAAACATACAAAGATATTTGCACCATCCATACAGGCAGCTTCCTCAAGTTCAACCGGAAGCCCCTTTAAAGATCCATAATAAACTAAGGTTGCAAAGGAAAGATTTATCGCCGTATACACCAGGATCAAGCCCCATCTGGTACCATCCATGCCAAGTCCATTGACAAGCTTGGCAACCGGAATCAAGATAGCCTGAATCGGAATAAACATACCAAGGGATATGTATATAGAGGCAATTCCTCGTCCTTTCCAGTGCATTCTGGCAGTGGCATAAGAGAATAGCAGTGCCAGAACGATCGTAAGTATTACCGTTACAAAAGACACAATTACACTGTTGGAAAAATACATCGGAACATTATATTGTGACCAGGCCTTCGTATAGTTCTCCCAATGCAGCGTAGTTGGAATGCCAAAGGGATTTGTAACAAAGATCTCATCATTATTTTTAAACGAATAAAATAACAGCCAGATCACCGGATATAGGGAAAAAGCAGCATAGATCCAGCAGAAACCACGAAATACCACCTTTCCGATTCTACCAGCCGCAGTCTCGGCACCAATTGAATAATCTCCTTGGCTGGCCTTACGGTTTTTTATTTTTTGCTCCATCTAGGCTTCCTCCCCTCTTCTTTTTCGCGAAAGATCCAATTGATCACGAGAATAACGATAAGACACTCTATCACTAAAATACTTGCGGAGGCCATTCCATAGCCATAGCGGAACTCTCGAAAGGCCGCCTTATACATCAAGTAGGTTAGGGTATATGTCGCATTGCCAGGTCCGCCCTTGGTCATAATAAACATTTCTGTAAACGCCTTCACGCCACCGGTAAGAGAGATCGTAAGGCAAATTTTATAAGTTTCTTTTAATAATGGTATTGTTACTTTTAAGTGTGCCAGGAAGGCAGAGGCTCCATCAATGCGAGCAGCTTCATAATAATCATTGGGGATCGACTTAATTCCTGCCATCATTAATGCAAACTGGTACCCCATCCATTGCCAGGCATTCACAAAGGCAATTGCATAAATCGCAGCATTGCGATCTGACAGCCATTTCTGCTGATATTCTATTCCAAGGCTTTTAAAAATTGTATTTAATAAACCGGTGTCTGAATTTAAGATCGCCAGCCATAATTGACAAACTACGGTTACGGATAATACTACCGGTATAAAGTAGGCTACCCGAAGAAAATCCCTGCCTCTTACCCTCTGGTCGGAAACCACCAGGGAAAATATGCTTGCTAACGTCATCTGAAAGGCAGTAATCACCAGAGCAAAAATCAGTGCATTTTTATTTGATAAATGAAATACGGTATCCTTAAATAATCTTATATAATTATCAAATCCAATGAAGGTTCCGCTTCCTAATCCGTTCCATTCATAGAAGCTTTTTAAAAACACTTGCACGATCGGATAAAACACCATAAGAGAGAAAAGAAACAGCGCAGGAGTTGCAAAGAGTATAATTGCAAGCTTGTTGGAATAAAATTTTTTCACTTTATGGTCCCCTTTTCTATATTTTTTTAGACGTAGAGCCGCCATACCAGGATTGCCTTTGTATGGCGGCTCCATAAATTTTACTGCTGCAAAGCATTACCCAGCTCGGTAATAAACTCATCTGGCGTGTAATCTTCCACTAAAAGGTACTTGGTTTGATCTTCAAGGGCTGTCTTAAAGGTAGCATTGGTTAAGTGCCAGTCAAACTTTGTTATACTTTTAATGTTAGGCAGGTCTGCCTGTAATTTCTGCATCATTGCCGGGAACTCTGTCTCTGGCTGTACATCAACATCAACCGCTACCAATGGAGTTCCACGGTACATTACCTTTGCTTCACAATACTTCTCAGACAGGAAGGCTGCAACCTTCGCTGCAAGCTGCGCATGCTCGGAATTAGGATTTACAGCATAACCAGCTGCTGCTCCGCCGCCGGACCAAACTGTCTTACCGGCTTCATAGGAGGCCTCATCATAAGAGGGATAATACATCCAGTCAACATTATCCCCTAGTGCCGTTGTAGCATCCGTCATATACCACTGACCATTCAGGAACATAGCTGCTTCTCCGTTTAGGAAGGTAGCTGAAGCCTGATCATAGTTGGAGGAAGAGGCACTGCTTTGGAACATTCCTGCCTTCACTAGGGTATTAAACATTTCTGCCGCTTTTACGTAAGCCTCCTCACTGGGGGAACCCTCTCCATTATCCAGCTTTGCAATACCACCTGCATCCCATCTGGTGGCAAGTACATCATACATTGCTGCGGTAATCCAGCCCTCTGCACCAAAGATAGACATAGGAGTAACTCCATTGTCTTTGAAGGTCTTGATTGCTGCTAGCAGCTGGTCGTAAGTATGAGGAACTTCCACATTATACTTCTCGAAAATTGCTTTGTTGTAATACCAAACCACATATTCATTGCCCGCATAAGGGAAGGCATAGATATTACCGTCTGCGTTATAGAGCATATTCTTAGCACTTTCAAATACCTTATCTGTAAAGCCCGTCTCCTTTGCAATATCATTGAGTACCATGATGTTGCCGGACTGCTTAAAGTTTTCAATCTGAGCCAGTGCAACCTGATAAATATCAGGTAAATTGCCGGTTGCTGCATACGTCATTAATTTTTGTCCATCATCCTGCGCCTGAACCTCCAGCTCTAACGTAACCTTAGGAAAGGCTGTCTTTAACTGTTCAACTGCATAATCATAGGGTATCTTCGTATCGTCATCGGAGTATTGAGCATAAATTTTTAATGTAGCCTCCTCATCGGAGATGACTCCCTCCGGCAATGCTGCCTCTGTTGCTGCTGGAGCTGTGGTTACTGTTGCTTCAGGGGTTGTTGCATCTGAAGCGGTTTCATTACTGGTTTTGCCGGAACACCCCGCGAGTAGTGCAAAACACAGAATAAAACTGAAAGCTAATGCTGTGACCTTTTTCATAATACTTCCTCCTTAAAATAATTAAGCAAATCCTTCTTATTTGCTATCGAAGGAACGAAAAGGAAGGCAGGGGGTAAGTTCAGTTATTCCTGTTATTCTGTCTTCCTTATTCGTTACCTTGTGATGAGTAAAGTATAAGATTTTCCTCTTCGTATTTCTACGGAATATCCAAAATACATTGGTAAAATCCAAAATTTATTGTCTATTAATAATATCACTCGGCAGGTAGCCAAAATATTTTTTAAAACATTTACTAAAATAACTGGTATCATTAAATCCAACCTCATAGGATATGTACGAAAGCTTGCAATTTTCTTTCTTGATTCTTTCCTTGGCTATCTCCATTCGATACTTCGTAATATAATCACTGATGGTCATCCGATATTCCTCCTTAAACATCTTCCGCAGATAGGTTTGATTCACCAGCAAATGCCTGGAGATATCCGCAATGGACAGCTCCGGATTCTTATAATTCTCCTCAATGTAGCTCTTCGCCTGCTTCGCAATCTGAGCGGACTTCGTGTCCTGATGCAGCAGCTGATATTCCATTGCCTTGCTATAGCATTCGCAGATAAATTCCCGCTTTCTCTGATAGGAAACCTCATTGTTAATCCTCGAATATGGATGAAAGCTTTTGCCGAAAATATCGTCAATATTACGTCCCTGTTTCACCAAATAGGAGAAAAGCACGCTTAGCAGGCTCATATAAATCATATCTGCATACTCTGCATTTTCATATTCCCTGATTCGTTCCAGTTCCTGTAAGATATACTCTGCAATTCGTTCATAATCCAGGATTTCCAGGCATTTATTGATGTCATCCACCAGATCCCAGGAATAAAACTCACTCCTTAACTGATATCCAATCTTCTTATAATCAAAGATTCGGGTATGATGCTCTGCATAGGAGCCGCTTAAGGCCTGAATTGTCTGTAAATACGCCTCTCTCAGGGTATCAATTCCATAAGAGTAATCGCTGATTCCTACCGATAGATCAAATCCGATATGCTCTTTCGCCAACTTACAGATATCCTCAAATTCGAAGCCGCCATAGTCTTTCATAGAGACCTCCTCCTGAAAATTAAGGATGGTCACAATATTTCCTTCAAAATCCTGAAATATCTCCTGGGTACCATCGATACGGAGCATATTCCCCAGCATGGAAGACAATACCTGCTTCCATTTCAAGATTTCTTCCGGCTCTACTTTGTTCTCATACAGATCTGCACGGATCGTGACAACAAGAAAATAGGAATAGCGAAAGATCCGGCTATGCTCAGCAGCTATCCCCTCCAGAGTAAATCTCGTATAGACGGCTTGCCGCAGCAGCTGTTCTCTATGCTCCCTTTTCAGTTCCTCCTGCTCGTTTTGAAGCTCAAGAACACGACTGATATTGTCTTGCAGCTTTAACAACGCAACAATCAGCTCCTCCTTCTCAAAGGGCTTAACAATATAATCACATACCCCTAGCTTCACGGCTTTCCTTGCATATTCAAACTCACTATTACCCGTAATGAGTATAATCGATAATTCCGGATTGTCTATTAACAGCCTTTCTGATAACTCCAATCCATTCAAATAGGGCATTACAATGTCTGTAAGTACAATATCCGGCTGATATTCCTCATACAGCTCAAGCGCTTCTCTTCCATCCCTCGCTTCAGCGCATACCTCAAAACCATAGGCCTTCCAATCGATAAAATTTCTTAAATAGTCCCGGTAGACCGGCATATCCTCTACTATCATTATTTTAATCATATCTACATTCCTCCCCGAGAATTCTATTGCTTTAAACCTTCCCTTCTATTTCACATAATCTCTAAGCTATGTATTGCGGGCAATATCACATCTACTACCGTGCCGCTGTCTGCTTCGCTCTTAATCACAATACCATACTGCTCTCCAAAGAATAATTTAATGCGATGGTTCACACTATAGACACCAAAGTGCCCCTCGGGCTGACTTTGTAAGATATCGTTTAAGTCCGATGGACTCATTCCTATGCCATCATCTGAAACAGAAAGTATAACTCCATCCTCTGTTTTTCTGCCTGTAATACACAGCCTTCCGGCACCCTCCTTATATTTTAATCCATGGTATATGGCATTTTCGATCAGGGGCTGCAGGGTCAGCTTTGGAATCAGCAGGTGCAGAATGTCCTCATCAATCTGAACCTCATAGGTAAACAAATCTTTATAACGAATTCGCTGCAGCTCCAGATAATCCTCTACTATTTGTATTTCCTGTTTTATTGTTATTATTTTTTTACTGTCGGAAAGAGAATTACGGTAATAATCAGCAAGCCTGTGAATTGCCCTTCTTGCTTCCTGATTCCGATTCATCTCCGATAGCTTTGTTATAATGTCCAAGCTATTATAAAGAAAATGAGGCTTCACCTGCTCATTCAGCAGGGCAAATTCATACTCTTGCTTTTTTCTGGCTTCGTAGTCCACCTTAACTAGCAGCTCCTGAACCTGCTCTGTCATGTAGTTAAAGCTTTTCCCTAATTGTCCGATCTCATCTTCGCTTTTAAAGTGTAATCTTAAATTCATATTGCCCCCGGCAATTTCATCTGCTCCGGACTTTAATTTTTGCAATGGAACCGTAATAATTCTGGATAAGTAATTTGATAACAGAAGTTCCAGAAAAATTGCTGCGGCAGCTATAATGACTACCATATACAATATTTTCTTTGTTTCTACATTAAACTCATTTAAGTCGGTGATCCCCATTAACTGCCAGCCGTAATCCGATATTTCATAGTTGGAGATATAGTATTTTCTGCCCTGGTATTTAACAATCTTATTTTTTGCAGACCGGGAAAGCAGCTCATTGGCGCTATCTTCGCCCACAAATTCCGAGGATAATACCGAGCTGATCACTACAAAACTATTATCCACCAAACGATAGTTAATCAACTGATTCGTTAAAAGTTTACGAATCTCACTGATATCAACATTTACAAATATGTAGCCCAGAGTTTCTCCCGTGTTAATTTGAAGTACTTTTTTCCCTAGTGTCAATACCGGCAGTGTACTATCATATACCAGGAAGTCCCTGGTTTCGCAAGGAAACCAGATGGATTTCCCGCTGGTTTTCTTTAACTTGTTCAAATGCTCAGATTGGAGAATACTTTCTGTATTTGTCAAAATTGTATTATCGGATACAAAGAGTTTATCATCAGCACCAATAAAGGCGATGGAATCAATTTCATCAAATACAATCTTCGCCACATACAGTTCATTGGTGATTGCTTTCTGCTCCGCCAGCGTTAACGTCTTGGATACATCCTTTTTCCCCATTACTTTGTTAATATTAACCGTCAAATAATTGGAACAGTTCTCCGTATCCTTTAATATCCTTGTAATACGGTCAGCAATTACCGTACTGGAGTCTGCCACACTTTGCCTTGTTCTCTTATCGACTGCATCCTCATAGACTCTTGTTATTAGTATTCCAAATATGACTACCGGCAAAATAGCAATTGCCATGTTAATGAAAAGTAATTTTCGCTTAATACTAAGCTTCTTATGATACTCTCTGATCTTTTCAAACATATTTCTCTCCATCCTTACGTTAGCTGTTATCGGTAGTAGCTGTAACTGCAATGAGTGCACAAATATGCCCCCCTGATACCCGCTAGGCGCTTGTCCTCATGAATTTATTAATCTGATATACCCTGTAATTATACCTTATCGAATATTGGATTTCAAAGTTAATAAAAAGAACCTTCAAAGATCGGATCGCTCTAATCTCTGAAGATTCTTTTTATGTTTAGTGGGTGATATATTTTTCTTCCGTTTTTACCATATTAAGGCAATGTAATGATATTGTCAAACAAAT
>JAEWMZ010000444.1 GCA_023392995.1 Bacillota bacterium | reverse complement strand
GTCCAGAATTCTGGACATTTGATTTCAACACTCATTTTCTCAATCTCCCATGATCAATTTTCCCATTTGATGTAATACTCTCTCTGCAAATATTCAATATTATTGAATTCACATTGTAGTTTCCATTATATTCTATTATTTGATAATTAACAACATATCAGCCCTTCTTATATTGCTACACACTTCTTTTATTTCCTTCATAACTTCTTTCAACTTCTTTCATAGCATTATAATATACACGAATTAATTTATCTAAAAAATATATTTTGGTCATATTCAGGTCATATTACGGTATTATAGTTAACGGCATCACCAAATCAGATATTAACTTCAATATTGAATGGTAACAGTCCAAGCTTATTATAATATACTTTAGAAAGGATGAATCACTTATGTCTAATAAAACCATTAACGTAAGATATTTCACTAGAACCGGCAGCACCGCAAAGTTAGCAGAAAAAATTGCAACAACCGCAGGCTGTCAGGCACAAACCATAGATACTCCTATTAAGGGAAAAACAGACCTTCTTTTTCTTGGCGCTTCCGTCTATGCCGGGGGAATTGATAAAAAGGTAAAAGAGTTTATCGATACCCTTGATAAGGCCAGCATAGGAAAGGTCGTTATCTTCTCAACCTCTGCTCTGGTGGAACGTGCTTTTCCTGAGATCAAAAAGTATCTTGCCGAGAAAGGAATTGCAGTTGCCGAAGAGAATTACTATTGCAGAGGCCAGTTCACCTTACTGCATAAAGGCAGACCAAACGCGAAGGATCTGGCAGAAGCAGAATTGTTCACAAAAAATATATTATCAGGAGATTAATTCATGGAAAATGAATTCGATTTGGAACGGTATCTTTCCGGCGGTGTCGAAGACATCGTAAAAGCTGCGCTTCGTGCCACACTAAAAGACCCGCGAGAAAGCCTCTTTATCGCCAGATATGCTCTGGCAAGCAGAGAGGCCACCAAGCTTCGAAGAGAGGCAAAAGCTCGGGGAGAACATATTCCACCCTTTTTAATTGCCAGCATCACCAGCAGCTGTAACCTTCATTGTGCCGGCTGTTATTCCAGGGCAAATCATTCCTGCGAAGATAAGGAGCTAGAGCAGCAGTTAAGCGCTGGCCAGTGGCTACGAATCTTTGAAGAAGCAAAAGAAATGGGAATTGGCTTTGTGCTACTGGCTGGAGGTGAACCGATGCTCCGCCGGGATGTCCTGGAAATCGCGGGACGTATCCCTGAGATCGTATTTCCCGTCTTCACCAACGGAACCCTGATGCAGGAGTCATACCTGGAGCTATTTGATAAACACCGGAATTTAGTTCCTGTCTTTAGTATCGAAGGACATCAGAAAAAAACAGAAGAGCGCCGAGGCACCGGAGTCTATCAGCGTGTGATCAACGCAATGGATCAGATGAAAAAAAGCCATATCCTATTTGGCGCATCAGTTACAGTAACAAAGGATAATCTGGAGGAAGTAACCTCCAAAGAATTCTTAAATCAGCTGTCAGGCTACGGATGTAAATTGGTATTTTACATAGAATATGTACCAGTAACTGATGCAACCGCCGACCTGGCACCCGGTGATGAAGAACGAGAATTACTAAATAACAAGCTTTTGCAGCTTCGTAAGCAATATGACAACCTGTTATTCATCTCCTTTCCCGGAGATGAGAAAAGCTCCGGCGGATGTCTGGCTGCCGGAAGAGGCTTCTTTCATATTAATTCCCAGGGTGGAGCGGAACCCTGTCCCTTCTCACCCTATTCCGATATTAATGTAGCAAATACCTCCTTGAAGGAGGCTCTTAACTCCAGACTTTTTACCCGGTTACGTGACGATAATCTCCTCCTGGAGGATCATGCAGGAGGCTGTGTACTCTTTGAGCGAAGAGAGAAAGTTGAGGCACTATTACAATGAAATTAGCATGGAAAGAAATTAAGCACAGTAAAAACAAATATCTACTGATCGAACTTATCCTTGTTCTAATGATCTTTATGGTCATTTTCCTCTCCGGTTTGGCAAATGGTCTGGCAAGAGCCGTTAGTGCGGCAATTGAGAATGTAGACGCCACCCATTTTATTCTCAGTGAGAATTCGGAAGACCTTATTACCTTATCTACACTGGATGAAAAACAGCTGGATGAAATAAAGCAAGCAACCTCTGACCCGGTAGCGGCGCTAAATATTCAGAGAATGAATCTAAATTTAAAAGGTACTGACAATAAGCTGGATGTGGCTTACTTTGCCATCCAACCAGATGAATTTTTAAATCCGCAGGTAATGGAGGGCGATCGGCTGACCACAGAAGCTAATACCATCGTACTGGATGATGCTTTTCTGGAGGAAGGAATTAAGCTTGGCGATACGGTTGTGGACTCTGCCTCCGGTAATGAACTGAAGGTAGTGGGCTTTACAAAGGATGCTATGTATGGTCATGTATCCGCAGGCTATATCTCCTTCGATACCTATAATACCCTCCGCTCCTCCTTAAATCCCAGCTATCAGCCCCTCTATCAAGCCGTGGCAATACAAGCAAAGGATGCTCAGAGCCTTAATTTAACAGGTCTTGAGCAGATTGATAAGCAGACCATCGTTGAGCATATTCCCGGCTATTCTGCGGAGCAGACTACCATTCGTATGATTCTGTGGGTGCTGGTGGTAATCTCCGGCGCTATCCTGGGTGTATTCTTCTACGTGATTACCATTCAGAAGCAGAAGCAGTTTGGCGTAATGAAAGCCATTGGCATGAGGATGAGTGAAATTGCCGGATTAATCATTTCCCAGATCGCCTTTCTAGCTGTATTTGGAGTGGCAATCGGCAACCTTTTGGCTTACCTCATGGCCATGGGACTACCAAACAGTATGCCATTTTACTTAAAAACCACAGATGACCTAATGGTTTCTGTCGCATTTATTATCATATCCATCTTATGTGGTCTGTTATCCACCGCCAAGATTGCCAAAGTAGATCCCTTAATTACAATAGGAGGTAACGAATAATGGAACAATATGCACTTCAACTAAAAAACATCTCCAAATCCTATCAGGACGGAGATGACGAAAGAATCATCTTAAATAATATCTCCTTAAATGTAGCGCCCGGAGAATTCATTGCCATCGTAGGACCCTCCGGTTCCGGAAAAAGCACCTTACTTTCTATCGCTGGGATCTTACTCTCCCCGGATAAAGGTGATATAATAATAGGGAATAAACCGATTGCTACCAAGAAGCAGCGGCAATGGACCAATTTGCGCCGCAAGAAGGTTGGCTTTATCTTTCAAAACCATCAGCTGCTGCCTTTCCTTACGGTATCAGAGCAGTTGCAGCTGATGAAGGACATGTCTAAAAAGAATGGGACAAGCACCGATATCCCCGAGCTGCTTGACGACCTTGGCCTTGCCTCCTGCAAGAACAAATATCCAGAGCACATGTCCGGCGGTGAAAAGCAGCGAACCGCCATTGCAAGAGCCTTCATGAACAACCCGGAGGTGATTCTGGCAGATGAACCCACCGCCAGTCTGGATGGTGAGCGTGGCCGCCAGGTGGTTGAAATGATCCGCAAGGAAGTAAAGAAGAGAAAGAAGGCGGCAATCATGGTAACTCATGATGAACGTATTCTTGATCTGGTCGATACCATTTATCATTTGGAACAGGGCGAATTAAAGAAAATGGCCTGATAAGGTGGTGAAAGCATGTTTTCTATATTAGTGGTAGAAGACGATGAAACATTAAATAAAATGATCTGTGCAAAACTAAAGCAGGAAAGCTTCAAGGCTTTTCCTGCTTTTGACGGAGTGGAAGCTCTGCAAGTAATGGATTATGAACATATTGATCTGATCATCTGTGATATTATGATGCCGAATATGAATGGCTATGAGTTAACCCGCGAGCTTCGCTCTGCTGCCTATACGCTTCCCATCCTGATGGTAACGGCAAAAAGTCAGATGGAGGATCTGGAGAAGGGCTTTCAGGCCGGTACGGATGACTACATGATTAAGCCCATTAATCTAAAGGAAATGATCCTGCGTGTGAATGCTCTTCTTCGCAGAGCGCAGATTGCAAATGAGAAAAAATTAGTGGTGGGTAATACGGTCTTAGATTATAACACCTTATCGGTTCATCAAAAAGAGGATGTTATTGACCTACCTCCGAAGGAATTCTATCTGCTCTATCGGCTTCTTAGCAATCCCAATAAGATCTTTACAAGATTGGAGCTAATGGATGAGATCTGGGGTATGGATACGGAGATTGATGACCGGACCGTGGATTCCCACATCAAGAAGCTGCGAAGAAAGTTTGAAACCAGCCCGGACTTTGAGCTTGTAACGATTCGTGGACTGGGCTATAAGGCAAAGTTTAAAGCGTAGTTAAGTATAAAACCATATTGTGGAGCCAAGAAACTGTGAAAAAACCTTATGACCAGCTCAGCTATGTGAACCCTTATCCTAATAAGGCTGGTTTGTTGAGTATTATTAAGATAGTTTTATTAAGATGATTTTACTAAGATAGTAACTACTTTATAAGCTTTAGACACACTTTTGCAGTATCTCTTACTGAAGGCGTGTCATTACAGATTGGTTGTCCAACATATTTCTACCAGGTGAAACGACAGCCCCGGAATTATGCAATACGAAAAAAGGAAAAATGAAACATGGAGCATGCTCATATGAAACATAAAAAGAAGATAAATAAAAACAGAAAGTTCAGAGCCTCCCTACGGCTGCATTTCTCTCTCGCAGCCATCATGACCCTATGCTTTTCCTGCCTTTTCTCCTGTGCTCTGGTCATTGTGCCGGTTAGGTTATTCTACCGGGGGCCCTTAACCGGAGATACGGTTATCCTTCTATGCCTTCTTGTCTGCGCCCTTTCCATGACACTGGGCGGAATCGCACTGTGGTTTGGAACCGTACATATCACCAGACCAATTGATGTAGTCAGCCAAGCGGTAAAAAAAGTGGCTGAGGGTGATTTCACCATTCGAATTCCACGGAATAAAGAACGACGGGGCGGCTACTCCTATACCAATGAGCTGGATGAATTATCCGAGAATTTTAATAAGATGGTATCTGAACTTGATGGTATGGATTATATGCGCAAGGACTTCATGAGTAATGTCTCCCATGAGGTAAAGACTCCCGTAGCAGCAATTACCGGCTTTACAGAGATCTTATTAGATGGGGGTCTCGACGAAGAGGACCAGCAGGACTATCTTAAACTGGTGAATCAGGAATCTATACGCCTGTCTGTCCTGTGTGAAAACATGCTTCGCATGTCCAGACTGGATTATCAACAGATTGTAACAAAAACAGATGAAGTCAGAATTGATGAGCAGATCAGAAAATGCATTATCATGCTCTCAGAAAAATGGGCTGATCATGAGACCAGGTATGACCTCCAGCTCACCCCTGCGACCATTGCCAGTGATGCAGATTTATTAATGCAGGTCTGGATGAATCTTATCGATAACGCCATCAAATACTCCCCTGCGGGCAGCACCCTGCGGATGAAAGAAACCTGTGAAAATAATGAACTGGTTGTCCTGATTCAGGATGAGGGCATCGGAATCAGCCCGGAGAAGCGAGAGAAAATCTTCGATAAATTCTATCAATGTGAGGAATCTCACAAGAAGCAGGGCAACGGACTTGGCCTTTCCATTGTAAAGCGGATTCTGGAGCTGTTAGACGGAAGTATTACCTGTGAAAGCACGCCCTCCGTCGGTACCACCATGTCTGTTCGTATGCCTATTCATCAAGTACTTTCTGAAAATGCTGGAAATCCTTCTGGCTCTTCCAATCACCACCCCAGGTAAAGCCCCGGCTGACAAAGGCCTGATAGCAGACATCGCCTTTCTGTATATAGTAGCTGCAATCCAGCGTACGGTCTGCGTATTTGGCGCCTTCCTCCGGTGATACTACTGTTTTGCCGTCAATCTCCCTGACATAGGGATTGTAAAGGGGATTAATATCAATGGCCAGGCCATAGCTATGATTTGATAGCTTATTGGAACCATTGTCTATCACCCGGTAGCAAAAGGCGGAGCTGTTATTCGCTGCCATAGAGGCATTATCCTGTGCCTGGTAATCGTCAATGAGAACCATACGCTCTATGGGATACCCGGCAGCATAAAGCTCCTTAAAAATATCTACAATATCCTCTGCTATGGCCTTTCCAACAATTAATTCTCCTGTGTGCGTCTCCCCGTCAAAGCCCCAATGGAGAACCTGGACATAACGCAGTTCTTCATAAGGTACAGTGCAATTGTCAGCATAGGAGATACCGGTAATTCGATCCTTGATCTCCTTGTTCAGTTCTGTAATAGAAAACATCTTTGCTTCCTCCTTGCCGGCTGTTGCAGCCGTGGATATTGTCTGTGAAGTTTGCTCTGAATTATTGTCAGGTTTCGCTGCCTGATGTTTTTCCTGGGGTGAACTTTCTCCGGTCAAGGAGTTTGCCTTTGGCGATAAGCTTTTTGGTTCCTCTGATGTTGACTCCCCTGTATCCGAGGACAAAGACTTAGAAGACTCTGCCCCTTCCTCCTGTGCCGGAGCTAAAAGTTTGGAAGACTCAGCTCCTTCTTCCCGTGCCGGTAACGAAAGTTTAGAAGACTTAGCTCCTTCTTCCTGTGCCGGTAACGTGGTTACACTTACTCCATCCAGTTGGAGCCTTCTTTTCTCCTGTCCCGGGAACAGATGATGATACTCCAATATTTTAAATACAATAAGCAGACTGATCATAAGAAGAACTATCACAATCTTCCTTTTCCCAACCATACCTGCACCGCTCTTTCTTAGGCAAAGCCTAGGGTGTGTCCTAGTCCTCTTCAATCACATGAATCTCAAGGTAGTCAAAATCCACCTGTTCAATAAAATTATCCTTTGTAAATCTGGTCTTATCATGCTTTTTAAAATCCTCTATTGTAACATTCAACCAGATTGGCTTCGATAAATCATATGCATTACAGATCTCATCCACTGCGGCGAACACCTTTTGTGTTCTGCGAAGTGCTGTATCCTCATTGCATACTACCATGTCCTTAATCATTCTATTCTCTTTAAATACTTTTGCCCATAATCGAAACATTGTGCTTCCTCTTTCTATTGCTAATCTGTACGTATCAGTATATAATATCTATTTGTAATCAACCTTATTATATCCAAAACTTTGCGAAAAGCAAATGTATTTATTCGGCTTAAATAATTGCGAAACACAAACTGATCTTCGTCCCCAGGACGCGGGGTGCAGGATGTGAAATGTTCTACATTACACTATCTTCATGTAATTTAAGATTTTGCAATCATCAATTTTCGACATTCGGAAAGGAGTACGCAATTGGAAGGCAAAGAACGCAGAGAGCAACTTGTTAAAATCCTTCGGGAATCCAGGGAGCCCGTCTCCGGTACGGAATTGTCCCGCAGCCTGGGTGTAAGCCGGCAGGTTATTGTGCAGGATATCGCACTGTTACGTGCTCAGGACCTTAATATTTTTGCAACCACCAAGGGATATCTAATTTATCAGCTGGAGAAATCCAGTGTTAAACGAATCTTCACAGTGAAACATTCCAACGAGCAGATTGAGGATGAGTTATGTACCATTGTAGACAATGGCGGCAAGATACTTGATGTCCAGGTAAAGCATGAAATTTATGGCGAAATCGGTACTGAATTAATTATACGTAACCGCCTGGAGGTATATGACTTTGTGAATAAAGTAAAGGAACAAAAGATTGTCCCTTTAAAGGAACTAACGGACGGAATTCATAAGCATACTATTGAAGCTGAAACAGAAGAGACTCTGAATCGGATCAGCAAAGCGTTGGCTGAAAAGGGTTATTTAATCGACTAGGAGGCTAACCATCTTTTGATTAGCCTCCTAGTCGTCGTGTAAACAAGAGTGATTTCACCTCAACCTCTTAACAAACCGTTAAAATTGACTATTTCCATTGACTGATTCCATACCGCCAATATCATGCTGCACACAGTCCCAATGCTCTGCCAGCTTTCCACCTTCGATACGATACATATCAAAAACCTTGTTCTCCATCCCATTTACACCTAAGGTACATTTAAAAAATACAACTACCAGGTCTCCATCACTGATAACCTGATGAATCTCCATCTTAGGCTTTAGCGCCAGGAATTTCTCCGCAAATTTCAGAAACCCTTCCTTTCCCTCTAACACAGTAGGATTGTGCTGCTTGTAGGAGTCCAGCATATATTCGTCCAAGTTGGACAGGTCCCAGTTATTAAATACCTCATCGTAAAATTTTAGTATCAATTCTTTATTAGACATTCTTTCGTACCCCTTTTTTCATTAAATTCAGCCTTGTTGTAAGTTGATCAAAAATACTATTCTGATATCAATCATAACGTTATTTTGCAACATTTTCAAGAAATTCCATCCCTGATAGTACTAGTTGCTGGTATAGGAATTTTCTTCTACCTGCTGACAGAGCTTATAAAGTGCCAGCAGACTCTTCATCTGTAAGCGATTCATCTGGTTTAACTGAACCAACAGCTCCTCTAGGAACCTTTCGATTTCAACACGATTGGAATAATCAAAGGCCTCATAGGTTTCTTTCATGGTGCGGAAAAAATGCTTTAGCCGGTGTGTCTGTACCGATAAGCGTATGGCATTCAAGGTCAGGATCTGCTGTATGTGCTTATTGGTGTAGACACGGTATCCATTCTCTTTATTTCTTTCCGGTAATAGAAGTCCCGCCTTTTCCCAATGCCGGATCGTTGTAACCGCTACCCCTGTCTCTTTACTGACTTCCCCTATATTCATTCCTTTTTTCGCTGACGTATTATAATTATGATGCAACAGAATGTCGATTGTTTTATGATAGGTTTGCTTTTCCTTCCACAGATCTGCCTGGGCTTTGTTGGCACTCCAAAGTGCCTCATCAATATGCCCCTCCATTACTTCCTTTAAAGCCTTCGCGATAAAAGTCAGGTCAAAGGCCGGAAGCATTTCTCGAATGCATATAAAATACGCCAGATGTTCTTCTGTATAAAGCCTGTATCCGGTAACAGAACGACGAGCCGGCGGTACCAATCCCCTATCCTCATAGCCTCTTAAGGATGTCGTACTGATGTTAAGTCGTCTTGCTATATCAATCGGTCGAATTGCCATAGATTCACCTCCAATTATTAAAGTCATATAGGTAATTGTGTAATTGCGAAACTCATTGACTGCGGATATTGTGTAGTCAGAAGATACTATTTCGAAGCGGAAGCTATGCTCGCAGGAAGCGTTGGAACTAAGAAATAGTATTTGTTTTGTGCATTATTGCAAAAAGTATATTACTTCGCATATGCCTATCATAGTCATAAACATTATACCTATTATATAAGGTTTTATCAAAATAAATCTGGATTATAAAGGATATATTATCTAAAAAGCTTTCTCGTTGCACCAATGTTATATAATTATGATTAGAAGTGTATCCATTGGGCAGCAGACTACAGGTTTTATCCGTATTTTATCCTGCTCTTTTCCTATTTCCAAGGAGGTATCGTATGTCAAATATTAATATTATTAAAGCCAGTGAGGGCAATCTGAAGGAGGTTTCACTGGAAATACCAAAAAATCAGCTGGTAGTGTTCACTGGGCTTTCCGGCTCCGGAAAATCAACCTTACTTGTGGACGTTCTCTATCAGGAATGTCAGCGACAGCATCTGGAGGCTATTTCATATCAAGGCATCCATAAACCCCAGGTGGAACGTATCCGGGGTGCCTCCCCTACTATTATGATTTCTCAAACCGATGTCAATAAAAATCCCCGGTCAACTGTGGGAACAATGACCAACCTTTATACAGACCTTCGGATGATTTATGAAAAGCTGGGAGTTCGAACCTGCCCCCACTGCGGCAAGCACATCTGTTCCGCAGATTGCAAGGAGGAAACCCATAAGATAGGCAATGATTTCTATGTATACATGTACTGCTGCGCATGTGGGAAGAGAATGGACAAAATCACGCGCACAGAGTTTTCCTTTAATACCAAGGAAGGAGCTTGCCCAACCTGCGAAGGATTAGGGAATATCCACAGGATAAATCAGGAGCAGGTTGTCAATGAAGCACTTTCTTTGGAAGAGGGTGCCATCCGGTACTGGGAGCAAAAATACAGCGAATATCAAACCTCCATCTTTTATGCTGCCCTGAAGCATTATGCCATTCCAGTCACTCCGAATACTCCTGTGGCGAACTATAGTGAGCTTCAAAGGGCGCTATTATTCGAAGGTATTGAATCTGATCGTATCAAAACCGCCTTTCCAGGTAGAAAGCCTCCGAAGACAGTGACCCTCGGTAAATTCGAAGGGGTATTCCCTATCTTATGGCGGAGGCTCTCTGAGAAGGAGGGTGATACAAGTCAATTCGCCACGTATTTCGACTCTGTAGTTTGTTCCAGCTGTCATGGGGAACGCCTGGGTGAATTAAGCCGTAAGGTTACCGTGAATGGGACACGTTTACCGGAGCTCTCCTTCTATTCCCTGGAGAAAGTATACCGCTGGCTGGAAGAGCTAGGTTCCTCGTTATCCGAAAAACATACGGAACTGGTAAAAGCTTACTTGCTGGATATCAAAACAAAACTCCACCGGTTTATGAAGGTGGGTCTGGGTTATCTTTCCCTTGACCGCCAAACAATTACTTTATCGGGAGGCGAATTGCAGCGTTTAAGGCTTGCGGCAGTACTGGATTCTGATTTGTCCGGGGTTATCTATATCCTGGACGAACCGACCATAGGGCTTCATCCAAAGGATACCGCTGGTCTGATCACCATTCTTCAAAAGCTCCGGGACTTGGAAAACACCGTGCTTGTTATTGAGCATGATCTGGATGTCATGGCTGCCGCCGATTATATCGTGGACATTGGCCCCGGCTCGGGAAAATACGGCGGTGAAGTCGTGGCTGCCGGAACCCTGGCGGAGATCAGACAGCACCCGCTTTCTGCAACCGGAGAATTTCTTCGCACTCCACCTCCTGGTAAAGCTGACTTTAGAAAAGGAAATGGCAAGACGATTCAGATCAGACAAGCAGACAAGTTTAATTTAAAGAACATCAGTGTTACGATTCCTGTTGGCTGCCTGACCACCATTACCGGACCATCCGGCTCGGGTAAATCTACCCTGGCCTTTGAGGTACTGGCAAAAGGAACTTCTAACACGCAGCATAATAATGTAACCGGATTAGATCAATTTTCAAACATAGTGGAAATTGAGCAGGCAGCCATCACAAAAATGAAGCGCTCTAATGTTGCGACCTATTCAGAAGTTCATTCGGAGATAAGAAACCTCTTTTCAAAAACAGAAGCTGCCAAAAAAGCCGGATTAACCGCAAAATACTTTTCGTTTAATACACCCGGTGGCAGATGCGAGAACTGCGAGGGTCTGGGCTATGTTGACAGTAATATGCTGTTCTTTTCCAATATAGAAGTGACCTGTCCCGTTTGCAACGGTAATCAGTTCAATCATGAGGTTCTTTCTGTATCTTATGAGGGTCTGTCTATTAAGGATGTATTAAAGCTGTCTGTTGAGGATGCCGCTGCGTTTTTCAAAGGGCAGGATAAGATCATAAGAATATTAAAGCTCCTTCAGGATGTGGGGCTTGGCTATCTGGAGCTGGGACAGACACTAACTACCTTGTCCGGCGGTGAGGGACAACGGCTTAAGTTAGCGAAGGAACTGATTACAACCCGGCAGCAAAAGGCAAATTTATATTTGCTGGACGAGCCCACAACAGGCTTGCATCCAAAGGATGTAGAGCATTTTCTAATATTGCTTCATCACTTGGTGGATGCAGGCAATACCGTGGTAGTAGTAGAGCATAACCAGCAGATGATAAAAAATAGTGACTGGATTATTGACCTTGGCCCAGAGGGAGGGGAAAAGGGCGGCGAGATTATATTTACCGGAACTCCAAAGGAGTTGGCGGCGGCAGACAATAGTGTAACTGCACAATATTTGTAGTACACAAACAAGCCGGAGAAACACGTTATCCATGCTTCTCCGGCTTGTCTTCTTTTATTAACGTAATAACAACATTGGATTTACTGTTTGATCATCTTCCATTACCTGGAAGTACAGATTGCTTCCTTCTACAGAGTAATACTTGGATGGTTTGGCAATTGTTCCGATAGTGTCACCCTTTGAAACGCTATCGCCTACGCTAAGCGCTACGCTGTCTGCCTTCAACTGCCCATAAACTACACTGTACTTATCACCAATTGACATGGTAATTGTATAGCCTGTCTCAGCATTTTCTTCATCAATTGCGGTTACAACACCGTCTGCTGCTGCCTTAACCTCAGTACCTTCCGCTGCACTTATAATAATTGCAGGGTTAACTTTGTATTGCATCAGGGTAGCAAAGTATACAGTATGATCCATACTGTAATTCATGATAACATCACCTTGAACCGGCCAAGATAAGCCATCATCTGCTTTAAAGGAAAGATTCTTTACCAGATTTTCCTCATTCTTAACTTCATTACCAGCGGTAGCTACTGCCGGTGTCTCTTCCTTTGTAGTGGTACCTTCTGCAACCTTCGTATCCTGGCTGGATGCCTTGTCCACAGCAGCGGTAGTATCACTGCCATAGCCTTCAAGCTCTGCCTGTTCAATACTGGTACCTAATTCATTTGTAACATCAGATAAATCACTTTCAGGATTAGCGATCTGATCTGACACCGGGTTATTCTCAGCTAATTTGGTATCCTCCTTAGCTGCTATGTTTTCATCCGTGTCATTTAAGTCAGCATAATAATCTTCATTTTGTAAATCTGAAGATAATTGTGATCCAACAACAGCAACTGCTCCAATTGCCAATACACCGATGAACAACAATACATAGTAACCCTTACCCTTAAAAAACTCTGTAAATTTGTTCTTATTCACTGTTATCACCTCGATTATATTCTTCTCAGATAATTTTGTAATTATACCCTTATATTTACCGAATTGGATATTTTCCTAACGGTAAATCTTTCCGTGCATTTGCGGGTTTTTACATCATTATTATTTCCAATTTAAAATTGTTTTAATCGAGGTTATTCGGGGGGATTAACATTTTTTTGTAAAGGATCAAAATAAAAGCAACAAAATCCGATATAACTTGACTTTTTATGTTAATCTATTAGAATAGTAGTGACTAACTTAATATGATTTTGGAGAATTATGTTGATTTATGATCTTAATCAACATAGGAAGATGGGTGTAATTCCCACGCAGTCCCGCTGCTGTGATAACATAGCTGCTTTTTTATACCACTGGCTTTGGCTGGGAAGGTGAAAGCGGCGATCAAGAATGTTTAAGCCAGAAGACCTCTCTAAAATTGACTTGAAGCTTCTTCGGGCCTAAGAAGTAATACAAGCATTTGCATCAAAATGCTTTTATCAGCTGTGCCTAAAACGTGGTACAGCTTTTTTTAAGCAGATTATTAGGTTATGTAATACATATCTTAACATGCAAAGGAGAAATCAAAATGAAAAGTTTAAAAAAGAAACACGTGGTGAGCCTTATTTTATTAGGAATGATTTTATTTGTTTTATCCGGCTGTTCTAACAAAAACGAGAAGCCAAAAGAAGCATTCACTCCCACGGTAACAGTTACCCCAAATGAGCAGGTTACTAACGATGACACTTCTGATGGTAAAAAAGACAGTGATTATGGTGAAGTGGTGATACAAAATGGCGATAGAACACTGGTATTTACCAAAATGCCCTCGAAAGTAATTACCGCGAATATGGCGGCTACCGAGAATATGCTGCTGCTTGGGCTGAAAGATCATATTGTGGGAAGGAATGTGAGAACAAATCCGGCTGAAGAGCCTTTACCAGAAATAGAGACCGATTTTTATAGCATCCCGGAAATAGAACGTACCCATGAATTAGCCATCGCAAACGAGGCGGATTTGATGGTTGGTCAGATCTCATCGTTTAAGGAGGATACCTGGGGAAGTTTTGAGATGTTTGCTGACAAGGGCGTTAACTGCTATGTAATATCCGGTACGATCGCAGAGGATGAAACTATCCAGAACGTATATGATGACATTGAAGCACTGGGTAAAATATTCAAGGTTGAAGATAAAGCGGACAAATTAATCTCTGATGCCAAGGATGTTGTAGGAGGCGTTACTACAAAAACGGATACCATTCATGATAATGATAAATTAAAAGTATTTGTTATGGATAGCTTTAAGGGAAATGAAATATACACCACCTCCAAAGGACTTGAAAGCAACTTAATCGAGCTGGCAGGCGGAAAAAATGTAACCAGAAACATGGCAGATTCCCGTTGGTTTAATACCAGTATCGAGACGATCGTTGATACAAATCCTGATGTAATTATTTTCAATGATTATGGAACGCAGAGCATCCAGGAAAAAATTGATTTTATAAAAACGAATCCAGCTTTGCAGGATGTGCCTGCGGTAGCCAATGAAAACTTTATCACTATCTCCCTGGTTCAGGTTATGCAGGATATCAGAGCTGCAAGTGCTTGTGAATTTTTTGCGAAGAGCTTTTATCCTCAGCTCTTTGAGTAAGGCATATGAATAAAAAAATACTTATACTAATCTGTTTCCTGTTGTTCTCTGTTATAGCAACGATAAGCATAGGTTCTGCCAGTATACCAATGGATAAAGTCTATACCGTTATGTTTGATACCCTCTTTCACCATAAAAGCGGTTTAGGTGAATTATATACCACTTCTGAATTTCAGATCATATGGAATATTCGCCTTCCCCGGGTTCTGATGGGACTTATTGTAGGAGTCGGACTTTCCATTTGCGGTATGGCTATGCAGGCTTTATTACTTAATCCAATCGCAGACCCTTATATCCTGGGCGTGTCCAGCGGCGCATCCGCAGGAGCTTCCCTGGCACTTTTATTTCCAATCAGCCTTCTTGCTGGGGGTTATCAGGTTACCGCCTTTGCTATGATTGGTGCCTTAACTTCCTCTTTTTTAGTGTACAGCATGGCTAGAATTGGGAGCGGTGGGAGAATCCAGCCTGTATCCATGCTTTTATCCGGAATGGCGGTCAATGCGATGATGTCTGCTATGACCAGTTTCTTCATATTTATTGCGAAAAGCAATGAAGGGATTGCTGCAGTGTATAATTGGCAAATGGGAAGCATTGCATCTGCTCAATGGAAGACCTTGCTATTGCCTGTAATTGCGGTAATTACAGCAGGCCTTGTCTTTATCGCAAAAAGCCAAAGCTTTAACTTGCTTATGGCTGGAGAAGATGATGCCAATGCTCTCGGCCTAAATGTCAGCCGCTTTCGACTCAGTATGACCTTATTTATCTCCTTTGTTATTGCCACACTGGTATCCATAACGGGAATCGTAGGCTTTGTCGGATTGATTATACCTCATGTTACACGGATGATCTGTAAATCAAATAACAGTAAGACTATATTTATTTACTGCATCCTACTTGGCGGAATATTTCTCATGTGGGCGGATGCTGCGGCAAGAGGACTTTTCGGTGCTGCTGAGATTCCCCTTGGAATTATTACTGCATTTATTGGCGGCCCCTTCTTCTTGTATCTGATGTTAAAGAAAAATAGGAAGGGGGAGGATTAATATGGCGATCCAGTTTCAGGATATATCGGTTAAGATTAAGAATAAGGATATCCTTAAGAAGGTATCACTGGAGGCAGAGGATCATAAGGTAACAGGAATTATCGGTCCAAATGGATGCGGTAAATCTACCCTTATCAAAACTTTTTTCTCCCTTTTGCCCTATCAGAAAGGGAATATATTCTTAGACAGTAATAATATAAAGGATATTTCTGCTAAGGAAATCGCCCGAAAGGTAGCTTATATTGGTCAGGACAGTAATAGCATCTTTGACTTTACTGTAGAAGAGATTGTAAAGATGGGGAGGTTTCCTCATGACAGCAAAATGAAGAATATTGATGAGATAGTTTATGACGCACTTGATGTTCTTAAGATTAAAGAATTAGCAAAAAGAAATATACGTACCTTGTCCGGTGGTGAGCGAAAGTTAGTTTATTTGGCCCGCTCGATCGCACAGCATACGGACAATATTATTCTGGATGAGCCTACAAACCATCTGGATATTAAGCATCAGTATATGATTATGAATTATCTTAGAAGTTGTAATAAGACGATATTGATTGTCATTCATGATATTAATCTGGCGTTGAGATTTTGTGATCGGATCTATCTTATGAAGGATGGAACTGTTTATCAAAATGGCTCTGTTGAGGAAGTTTTTACTGAAGTGAATATAAAAAAGGTATTTGAGGTAGATGGGGGATTAAATACGGATCGGAAAGGATCTATGTTTTTTTCAGTGGATGAATAGGATTCATTAAAGGAGTTTTCTTCTGTAAAGTAACAAATTAATTTTTTAACTTTTGAATAGGACAAATAATAATTGCACTAATAGAGTTTTTTGTACTTTGGCTCTACCAGTGCAATTATTTTTTTCATTGTTACCGATTTATAAATTCGATGAGCGTTAAACAAAAAGCTCTTTATTGGACTTATCTCCTAAGTCAGAATTATTCTCTAGGTGCATACAAGGGTGAATATAAAAGAAGATATAATTATTTTCGCTATAGACACACAATCAGGCCAGTGGTATAATACTTTCTATAGAAAAAATCTTTGTAAAATTTGGATGCGGGTATGATGTAGTGGTAGCGTATGACCTTCCCAAGGTTAATGTGTGGGTTCGATTCCCATTACCCGCTTTAAGCGGCTGAACGGTATAGTATCAGCTTTTCATGATTGAAATACGGGCTCGATTCCCGTTATCTACTTTGCAATTCTTAAGTGATTTATGTATCCTTTTAGCGATTCCCTTCTTTCCCCTATTGTTCAATATATAATCATTTGTAGTCTTGATGTTAGAATGTCCCATATATGCCCTTGTTATTTCTAATGGTATTCTGTTATTAAACATCTCAAATGCTACCGTTCTTCTACTCTCGTAAGAAGACTCCATTTCAATTACAGACATTTTCATATTTTCCCACTGTATTTATCTATCTTTCACGTACTATGTACGCCCATCCTTATCGCAGAAAATAAATACAGCATCTTTATAACCATAACTCTCATTGATTGACCTTATAGTATTAAGATCCAAAGAATAAAATGCCATAACTGATCTTTTGTATTTGTTAAGTAATTACATACGTTTGAAATTCATTTGACTTTTATGCTCAATAAGTTCATAATTATGAGCATAAATGTTTAGCGAAAGAAGGTGTGTTATGACAAATTCGGAAAAAATACTTGAAATTTTAAAGAAAAACAATGGTATCATAACTACAGCCGAAGTGACCGCATCAGGAATTTCGAGAGGAAGTCTAAAACATCTCGTAGACACTGGTATAATAGAAAGGGCTGCAAGAGGAGTATACCAGATGGCCGATGTTTGGGATGATGAAATGTATCATCTTCAAGTTCAATATAAAAAAGGAATCTACTCAGGCGAGACGGCGCTATATCTTCACGATTTGACAGATCGAACCCCAATACAATTTCAAATGACGTTTCCTAATAGCTATAACTTAACGAATGTTAAAAGAAAAAACATTAAGTGCAATAGAGTAATAAAAAAACTTTATGACATGGGTGTTGTAGAAATAAAAACTCCTGCAGGAAACCTTGTTAGAGCATATAATATGGAGCGAACGCTTTGTGATATTTTAAGAACGCAGAGTGATACAGATATACAAATTGTATCCGATGCTTTTAAGCGATATATGAAAAGAAATGACAAGAACATCCCTTTGCTTTCTAAATATGCCAAACAGCTCAGAGTGGAAGCAAAACTTCGTTCTTACCTGGAGGTACTTTTATGAATAATGCGATGCAATTAAAAGCGATTATTAAAAATATTGCAAAAGAAAAGAGTATCTCTGCTCAGCTGGTAATGCAAAATTTCATGATGGAAAGACTCTTGGAAAGAATTTCTCTTTCTTCGTACCAGAACCATTTCATTTTAAAAGGTGGTTTTTTAATAGCTGCAATGGTCGGTTTAGATACAAGAGCAACCATGGATATGGATGCGACAATTAAAGGCATACCTGTGTCAGAACAAACTGTTAAAAATATGTTCCTAGAGATTTGCAGAATTGAACTCCAAGATGATGTTACTTTTTCTTTTTTGAGTATAAGCGATATTCGCGATGGTGATGAATACGGTGGTTACAGGGTTGCACTCTCAGCTAAATTTCCAACAATGGCAGTGCCATTGAAATTGGATATTACCACTGGAGATAAAATAACGCCTAGAGAAATCACGTATGAGTTCAAGCTACTGCTTGAGGATAGAAGTATTAGAGTATTAGCTTATAATCTAGAGACTATCCTTGCTGAAAAATTGGAAACGATAATCTCAAGATCAGACCAAAACACAAGACCAAGAGACTTTTATGATGTTTATGTTTTGCAGAAGCTTCAAAGCCATAATATAGATTCAAAGTTGCTTAGGGAAGCAATCGAAGCAACTACAGAGAAAAGGAACTCAGTTCAAATAATCAAGAATTACAAAAGCATAATAGCGATTATTAGGGATAGTAGTGTAATGAAACGACGATGGAAAAGTTACCAAAAGGATTTTGATTATTCTAAAAATATTAATTTTGAAGATGCTTGTGATGCTGTATTATTGATAACAAATCAGTGCATTGGATGAAGAAAGTTAACCGTTAAGGTTAATTTATAGGTCCGATTCCCATTACCCGCTTAAATAGGCTGAACAGTAGCGTATCAGTTTTTCAAGATTGAAATACGGGCTCGCTTTCCGTTATCAGCTTAGAGTAATGTGAACAAGCGGGGCAAACCATGAGAGGCCGTTTCAAAGTCCGTGTAAACTCAAAAAACTGATATAAAATTTAGTAGTTATTTATGGGCAAGGTCATTTTTGAGTAGATCTTGCCCATGATTGTATTATAAATCTGTTTTTGGGGTTGTCAAGTAAAACTCCCCTTAGGCAGTTTTAGTACCTTGGTTTTTAACTTTAGGATAGCCTTTCTTCAAAGAATATCTCCAACTGGGAATGAATCTGTCCCCAGTCCTGACGGTGTCCGGTCCATTTTTTCGTAATGTCCATCGTGGCTAGATATAGCATTTTCAGAAGACTGTCATCTGTGGGAAATACGGTTTTGCTTTTGGTAACTTTCCTGAGCTGCCGGTTAAAACCCTCTATGGCATTTGTGGTATAGATAAGCCTGCGAACGGCTTCGGGATATTTGAAATATGTTGAAAGGTTAACCCAGCTGTCCCTCCAAGACTTTGCTATTTTAGGGTATTTTCCTCCCCATTTTTCATCAAACGAATCAAGTTCGTTTAATGCGATATCTTCCGTAGGTGCCGCATACACACGTTTTAAATCAACCATAAGTGTCTTGATATCTTTGTAGGATACAAACTTTGTCGTATTTCGGATTTGATGAATAATACACTGTTGAATTTCTGTTTTCGGAAAAACCGCATCAATGGCCTGAGGAAATCCGGTCAGACCGTCTACGCATGCGATCAGTATATCCCTCACTCCACGATTCTTTAAACCATTCATAATAGATAGCCAGAATTTCGCACTTTCATTTTCCCCGACATACATACCAAGTACATCTTTGCGTCCGCTCATATCAATACCGATGGCGATATAGACTGCTTTTTTTACAATTCGTCCTTCACTTCTTACATGAAAATGTATAGCATCCATGAATACCACTGCATAGATTTCTTCCAGTGGTCGTTCCTGCCATTCCTTCACGATAGGGAGTATTTTATCTGTGATTCGGCTGATCGTACTGTCTGAAATATCTACACCATAAAGTTCCTGCATATGGCTCTCAATATCTCCAGTTGTCATTCCTTTGGCATACATGGAAATGATTTTCTCCTCCATGTCCTGGGTCAGAGTATTTTGATATTTTTTAACGATTTTAGGCTCAAACTCCCCATTTCGGTCACGGGGAACGTCCAGTTCCATGTCGCCATAACTGGTATGTAATGTTTTTGAGTTATAGCCATTTCTGCTGTTATCTGTTTCTTTGTTCCGGAAATCATACTTGGAGTAACCCAGTTCCTCATCCATTTCGCCATCCAGGCTGCCTTCAAGGATAACTGACATCATTTCTCTCATGAGAGCATTGACGTCTGTGCCATTCTTTACCGGATTTTCTTTCAGATACCCATTAACCATTTCTCGTAGTGCTTGTCTTTCGGGAGATTCGTCCCTTCTTCTCTTTGCCATAAAATAAAACCTCCAAACTGAGTAATTTTATTTTACATCAGTTTGAAGGTTTACACAAACTTTGGGATACTCCCAACCATGAGATTCGCCCCGCTATTATAAATCATGCTTTATAGTAATGCACTGTTTGTGCCAGTTCTTTTATCTCTTTTAGCATCTTTAGTTAACGCAACTCTTTTAAAATTGCATACTTTTCTGCATTCAGATACCTCCTTTTTATCAATGTCCAGATTGCATCCACGCGTTCCTTACTTAGCACATGTTCCAAATCCTTTCATATAGTTGCTTTATGTTCTCTGCCTTATTCACTGCCTAAAATGCAAATACCAAAACCAATCCAAAAACATTCTTCTTTTCCCCAGCCTCTCTTCCAAGTACCCCCTGAAAGACTTCGAAAATCCCATAACCCGCTCAAGCTCTTTTGTCTTCACCTCATGCTCACCATATCTAACCCCCATATATATCCCGGCAACCTTCAAAAAATTCATCTCACGAAAGCTAATCTTATTCCCAATTCTACCCGCAAAAGTCAGCAGCGTATCCTCATCGGTCATACGAAAGCCCTCCTTCTCCAGATAATGCAGAATTTCAGCCATCGTCAAAAAGAGCTTTCCATTCCCTGACGCATTCTCGAATTTCTTCTTATATTTACCGATTAATATTTTATAATAAATAAACCCAATCCCCAGGAATATAACTAAAATACTCATCACCACCCCCAAAAATGGCAGCAAATGATTTTTCTGCTCGCTATCATAAAGCTCCGTATTCTCTCCGTTGTTAATCAGCTCCTGGTAAGCCGGCGGTATCGTAGGCTGCACAGCACCGGGTCCGCCATAATTGCTGTATTCAGAGGCTTTTATTTCCTCCTGCCACTGGGTATACCTGGCTCTATAGAAGGCAGGTGTCGGTTCAAAGGGAATCCATCCGATTCCTTCTATATATGCCTCAACCCAGGCATGAGCACTGTTGCTGCCTACCTGATAGGCTCCGGCGTTATCTTTTTCTTTATAATCCACCATAAAGCCTTCGACATAACGTGTGGGTATGCCGACACATCGAGCCAGTACTCCGAATGCAGAAGCGAAATAGGTACAGTAGCCCTTTTTCTGATGGAACAGAAAATAATCCACAAAATCTTCTCCGCCCGGTGTCTTTCCAATCTGGGTCGTATATGGAAGCGAGTTCAGATAAGTTTCTATTGCTTTTAATTTATCGTAATCATTCTCACAGCCTTCCGTTAACTGATCCGCCAGTATTCTGACCCGTTCCGGCAGAGAATCCGGCAGAACGGTATATTGGGTCTTTATTTTGGCAGAGCGGCGAATAAGCTCCTGTTTTAATTCTTCCAGGTTTATGTCTGCTGGCAGAATGTCATAATTAAATAATTCCTTTGCGGTTTTGCTTAAAATCTCCGGTGATACAGAAGCGTTATTCTCAGTTCCTTCCCGGAGCATCCTCTGTAAGAGCTTATGATTTAGATTCAGTTCATAATATCGAACATTATAATGAAACCCGATTCCGTTGGCTTTATCAGATAAAAACGCTCCCTGGGGTGTTTCATTAAATTTAATATTCTGGTAGAAGTCAATATCATAGGCTTTTAAGGGATAGAACAAGGATCTGGTTCTGATATCGTAGTATTCAATATCATAGCTTCTATTTTTAATAATATTAGTTAAATTCCTGCCGGTTGCTCCTTCCCTGGCAAAGGCATTCAATAGCTCATAAAAGTCATAATAGTAATCTTCTTTCTCAAGTTCCAAGGCTTGCTGGCTTCTCTCCCAGCTCCTCCCCGTATAAATATCGCTTATGGAACCAATGAGATATCCCGCTGAAGTACTTTTATTCTGCGTATTAATTTTTAAAGCGGTTTCTTTCTTTTCATTAATATCTCCCCCAAGTTCTTTGCGATCTTCCGAATAGCCAGAGAAATTGAAGGCAAATTCATCACCGGTACTGTCAAAATAGAGCTCTAGCCTAGTAATCAAGAGTGACCCCTGCTCCTGTGCTTTTTCAATCAGGAGCTTAACCCCCTTCCATTGAATGGGCTTCGAATCCGATGGCAGCGTTATCGATAACAAAGCGATAAGGATACAGGCCGGTGCCAGATAAACAGTAGCAATACTATTATTTACGGTGTTATTGCTCTTATAATATAATTTGCCACAGTACTCAGCCAGGGTTGATAAAGAATAGAAGATAATGACTCCGACTGTAATTTTAGGTATATTAACCTGATTCACAGCTGAGAGAATGAGCAGCACCGCCAGAACCGCGGCGGCTATGTTCTTTACCATTTTTAAACGGTGCAGGAAATAAGTCACGATACCGCACAGCAGGATAATCCCTGCCATTACTGTCATACCGTAACCTCCCTCATACAACTTCTCATCTCCGTTATAAATAAGGCACCATTGATACAGGTTCCTCATTTCCCGCATAAAATCGAATTTTAATGATATGCTGACCATGATAAAAGCCAGCAAAATGCCTGCCAGTACAAAATAGGTCAGAAGATTATTTTTGTACTGGTCAATAAAATAGATCATTCCCAGAAAAATGACCGAAAAAAACACAAGGGCTAAAATAGAAACCCTCAGTCCGAACAGATTATTAAAATATGCACCCATAGCCAGGGTTAGCAAAAGACTTTCCGTAACAGCCAATCTTCTTCCTAACTGCTTTCCTGTATTCATGCTTTTAATACCTCCCCGATTTCGTCCTCCCGTGTGACCTGTTTTACAAGTATTCCGGAAAGCTTCAGGTCTTTCACCATCTCCTCCTCATCCGTTCCAATCGTATCACGAATCAGCAGCAAGGACAGCTCCTTGCCGTTTTCTGAGAGTCCTAACATTACCTTGTAAAGATCAAAGGTGATCTCATGGGTAATAATGATATAACATCCCGTATTCTCCGTAAAGTTCAAGCTGTCCACTAATATGCTTTCTACTGGAGTTGTTGCATGAAAGTGCATTTGAACGGTAAGCCGGTAAAACAGATCAAAATCCGCCTTACTTCCAATGTTGATATTCTTTATACCGGATTGTTCATAAAACACCTTTACTCCTGTATTATTTGCCTTGCAATAGTTGGCAACTGCCAGCGTACCTTCAATAATCTGGTCTTCTATGATCGTAGCGGTGAGGCTGTCTTCCCCAATCGGTCTCAAATCCATCAGTATCGCCATTTCCGTTTTCGGATTGCTGGTAAACTTTCGACTGAATAATTGATTGCGTCTGGCACTTACCTTCCAATGAATCTGCTTTTTGCTGTCACCTGATATGTATTTCCTTGTCTCCAGGTCCATGGCATCCAAAGACAGGTTCCGCAAATAGGGTGTGTTCTTAACATCCCTTACCGCCGGGGCGATACTAAGCCTCGGAATGTTGACCACCCGGGGAAGCACTGTAATCTTTAGCTTGGAGGTAATCGGATAGGTAATCTTAAATAAATATAGAAAATCAATAATATCCACAGAATTGGCACCCACAAAATATTCGCCCCGATAACTGCACCGGAGATGAGTCTCCATTCTCTCCGACTGTCCCGGCAAAAGACAGTATTCCTTAATATCCTCTATATTGGCTATACTTGATTTGTCATGAAGAAAGTTAACCTTAATACTGCGAAAGGTAATAAAGTCTTCATTGGCCAGGGTAAAGGAATAGGGCGTAAGATCCCCTTTTACCACAATCCTCTGCCCAATGTCCTGATAGATACGAAAGCGGATATAGACATATAAAGTATATAGAGCAGAGACTACTGGTATGGATAAACTCATATAAAAAAGAGCATACGAAACATTTCCGCCGTAATAACTGGCGAAAATAGCCGATGCTACAATTAAAATCAACATTATGATACGGTTAATAACCATATTACTCCTTCCTGCACTCGTACTGCCTTGTGTAAACTCGCGTAATATCAGTGCCTGATATTTATACTGAGGCAAGGCGAAGGAAAGAGGCGTAGTGGTTCCTACGCTGATCAAAGGGCTTGCGTACAAGCACTTTTGAAAACGCGGCATCAGTGGAAATAGCAGGTGCTGGATTAAGTGAAATTTATACAGGTTAGTACATGTCACGACATCTAATCTATGCGCATCATACAGGAAGTATGGGTACACGGTATTTGGCTACAATCTTATCCAGTACCTTCTCGGCCGTAAGCTTATTTAGTCTGGATTCCGGTGAAAGGATCAGCCGGTGTCTGATTACCGGATGAATTACTTTTTGGATATCATCCGGAATACAGTAATCCCTGCCCTCATAATAAGCTGCCGCCTGGGATGCCCGGATTAGCGCCAGCGTAGCCCTTGGGCTGGCACCTAGTGCAATATTCGTATCCTTTCTTGTTCCATCTATTATTTCAATTATGTAGGAAATCAAATCACGGTGTATTTTAACGGTCTTTACTTCCTCCTGCATGGCAGCTATGGTTTTCCCGTCCGTTACTGGTTCCAGTGACTTTATGGGGCTTTGTTTAATGTAATAATCCGCCATCCTTTTTTCATCTGCCATACTTGGATAACCCATGGATAATTTCATAAGAAATCGATCTAACTGGGCTTCCGGCAGATTATAGGTTCCCAGATAGTCAATGGGATTCTGAGTTGCAATGACCATAAAAGGACTGGGCAGCGGATAGGTCTTTCCATCCACACTGATCTGCTTTTCCTCCATGGCTTCCAATAAGCTGGCCTGGGTCTTTGGAGAGGTTCGGTTCACTTCATCCGCCAATATGATGTGATTCATAATGGCACCGGGTGTAAATTCGAACTGTCCCGTCTGCATATTATAAACAGATACACCGGTGATATCGCTGGGCAGTGTATCGGGTGTGAACTGGATACGGTTAAAGCCGCAGTCAATGGATTTTGATATGGCATTGGCCAGCGTAGTTTTTCCGACACCGGGTACATCCTCGATCAGAAGATGTCCTTCCGACAACAAGGCTATCACCGCCAATTCAATTACTTCTGTTTTTCCTACTATGACTTTTTCAATGTTCTGAACTATGTCCTCTATTACCTTTTGCTTCTGCATACACCCTCCTGATTTGAGCTGGCAGCGAAGCCGGTAATTTCAACTTAAATTAAGGCCTCGCAGCTGCTTCTTATTCTTTGTTATCATCTGCCCCGCCCTTATGTCCAGTTGTTTTCGAAACCTCATCCTGAATCAGGAGTGGAGGTTTAAAAGTAAATATGAAATAACGTATTTCTGAATTTCGTTCGTCAACGAATCGACACGATTACTCCTAATATTATCATATCACTTCTCAGTAATATGTCAATTGCTTCCATCCCTTATCTATGATAAAAGGCGCAGGAAGTTAAATGGTCATTAACCATTCCGACCGACTGCATAAAAGCATAAATCGTAGTAGTGCCTACAAATTTGAAGTCTCGTTTTTTCAAGTCCTTGCTGATCGCATCGGATACAGGTGTACTGGAGGGCACCTCTTCAATTCTAGTCCATTCATTGATAACAGGCTGCCAATTGACATATGACCACAAATAATTGTCCAAAGAGCCAAATTCCTCACACAACCTATAATAAGCCTTTGCATTACTGACAACAGCATTTACCTTTTGCCTGTTCTTAATAATTCCATTATTCTGCAAAAGGGCTTCTATTTTTTCCTCATGATACGTCACGAGAATCTCCGGGTTAAAATCATCAAAGGCTGCGCATAGCGTGTCCATTTTTGCAAGAATTGTAGCCCAGCTTAACCCTGCTTGTTTTCCTTCCAGAATCAACATTTTAAATAGTTTCTTATCATCATGAACCGGAATCCCCCATTCAAGGTCATGATACTCCTGCTCCAACTTGCTTTTTACCGCCCAATCGCATCGCTTTAATTCAGTCATTGTTTTTTCCTCCTGTTTCTTTAAGACCTTCAAATATAATTGGAATTTCTAACCTTCAGTGAAAGTAAAAAATTCTATTCTATCCCTATATATCTTATACTACATTATTGTCACCACCTATGAAAGAATAATCTCGCAGATATCTTTTATTCAATGATTGCAAAGCTTCCCCTTATCTACATGCAAAGTTATATCTTAAATTCATATGATATCTATTTAATTGGATTTTTTTGTATTATAATAAGCTCAATATTATCTGTAATTTAAGCAGGAGGCGGATTAATGAATGAAAAGATTTATGTTGAAATTAACGGAATAAAGCAAGGAATGTTTTTGCAGAGTGAAGACCTTGAAAACCCAGTATTACTCTTCCTTCACGGCGGACCTGGTTCACCCGAATTCGCATTTACCGCAAAGTATCCCACGGGACTGGAAAAAATCTTTACGGTTTGCTGGTGGGAGCAGCGTGGAAGCGGAATATCGTATAACCCCCGCATTGCAAAAGAAGAAATGACAATAGAGCAGATGATCTCCGATACAATTGCAGTAGCTCATTATCTGAGGAAACGATTCAGCAAGGAAAAGATCTATGTTATGGGTCACTCCTGGGGTACACTGCTCGGGGTACTTACGGTGCAGCAAGCACCGCAGCTATTCCACGCATATATCGGTATTGGCCAGGTGGCAAGACAATTGGAATCGGAGCGTCTGGCCTATACCTTTATGCTGCAGGAATTTCGAAAAGCAAACAATAAAAAGATGCTTCGAAAGCTAGAACGCTTCCCTGTCGACAAAGGCGGTGAGGTTAGCCTTCCATACCTTGGTGTGCGAAGTGATGGCATGATGAAGCTGGGTATCGGTATTATGCATAATTGCACCTCAATGATAGAATTTGTTATGACTTTACTCGGCTATAAAGGATATACATTAAAAGAAAAACTCAACTTCCTCAGGGGAAGCAGTCTTTCTCTAAAATGCTTATGGGATTTTGTACTTCAAACCGATTTATTTACGCAGGTGCCAGAGTTAAAGGTGCCTGTATATATTTTTCAAGGCAAATATGACTATCAAGTATCCTATGTTATTGCAAAGGAATATGCAGCTGCAGTAAATGCGCCAGTAAAAGGGTTTTATACATTTGAGCACTCAGCACACAGTCCTTGCTTTGAAGAGCCCGAAAAAATATGTCATATACTATGCAACGACGTCCTGCAAGGAAAAGTTGATTTAGCTGATCCTATAGATGGAATCTAGGCCTCCGGAGCGCTTTCTCTTCCAAATATAGTTTAATATAATTTATTACTAATTCATTAATACGTCATACACAGCTTATTTTTCATTATATCTATTTTGACCTAAGGGTGTAGCAGATCTAGCAGCTTTTAGCAAGCAGCTAATTAGCCTATTGTGTTAATTCATGCAAAATGGTATTACTCTAATTATTAAACTAAGTATCTTTATGATATTGTTTAGAACATAGTTTAGAGACGCTGTACCACTTACACTTTATTCGTTTACATAGAATTTCCCACGGGAACACCATTTGTGTTTCCCCCATAGGATTAATAACCCTATCTTATCATTAGAAGCATGTATGTACCAACATACCATGATAACAAAAAAATTGGCAGCACGATATGAATATCCCATTCATTGTTCGATTAAAATCCAACTTATGGAATAGCTCAAATCCTGCTGCCACTTTTATTCATAATTATGATCTTATTACCTTATTTCTGAAATGCCTTCCAAAACTCACCCTCTGTATTAATCAAGTCGCTGATCTGGGAAAATGGTATCTCAAACTTAGGAAAACCTGCTGCATAAGGAGCAATCTCCCCAGAGTCAAAATAAATGGTTAATGCATCCTTACCAAGATAAAAGAATTGGTTTTCACTAATATAGGTACCATCTTTTGCATCATAGGTAATGCCTTCCTTCTTCTCCTGTGCCTTCATTTGTTTACGAACAATATTGTCAAGGGTCTTGATGTAATTACTGTCCTTTAAAAAGAGATCCTTAAACTGATAAAAGTCACCCGTTTGAGTATTTATAAAATAGTAGAGACGGAAGGGGGTTCCATGAGCTGCTCCTACAGGGTAGTCATATCCGGTCTTGCAGATCATAAGAAGATCGTTGAACTGCTCCGCGAAAAAGTTATCCTCCACCATCAGCTCATCCTTCTCGGTAAGCTTTAACCGATGGGCTGTAAACAGGTTCTTCAATTTATTATTAATTTGTGTCTGGACCTCGGCGTTACTTAAACCCTCCAGCTCTGGATAATAAACAACGTCGTATTTATTTGGTTTCACTTTGACAGAACGAATGGTGCTTCCATCTGACAGAGTTGTAACCTCCGGTGCTTTCCAAATCAGACTTCCGTCCAGCGCAAGGTAAGACAGTTTGTTATCAATATCTGCCTGAACAACATTTCCAAGGACGGTCAATGAGCCGCGGCCTTCTTGTTTTGGTATGGAGGTAATTATCTTTCCCTTGGTGTTGATTAGGTAGGTATTCTTGCTGTCCGTACAGGAAGCATATTTATTATTGTAAACACTCAGATCATAGAATTTATATGGTGTCAACTGTTTTCCGTTCTTGTTAAAAAGGGCAGCGGGCATAATATTGGCGCGATAGCTTTCCGCATCCGGCAGCTTCTCCTTTACACCAAATAAGCCTTCTCCAAGGTATATAATCTGGCTGTAGTTATCCTTAAGGATGATTTTACCATTAAGATCCCTGACTCCCTTGAGAAAGGTGGATGTATTCGTAAAAATAACATAACCATCGTCCGTTATATCATAGTAGTAATTTTCACTTGGTAAGGAATAGGTCTTTAAAATCTTTCCCTGTTTGTTAATGCGATAGTACTTTCCTTCCTTTGCTACAATCGCTGTATTATTCTTATCGAAGTTACCGGCATAATCATAAGCTGCTTTCATCACAACCTTACCCTCGGTGTTAATATAACCACTCTTGTAGGTTTTGCTGTCAAGAAAGGAGGCAAGACCCTGATGAAAATCATTGAGATAATTCGTTGTTCTTAAGACAACCTCTCCCTTTGTATTGATTACGAAATAACGATTATCCTGATTAACAATCGCCAAACCCTCCGAGAAATTTCCTGCCGCCATATATTGGGGATCAATTACGACCGATCCTGTGCTGTCAATGTAGCCGTAGAGTTCCTCTCCTTTTGTCATAACGTGGATGGGATAAAGACTGGCTTCCATCTTCGTATCAGCACTTTTTGCGGCGGACGAAGTGCTTTTTGCATCAGCAACGGCTGCACTCACTTCCTTCCTGCTGTCCGCATGGCTAAATGCAATTAGTATACCTGCCATTGCCAGTAAAATTCGTTTTTTATACTTCATGTTTAATATCATCTACCTATCCTCCTGATTATTTTT
>JAEWMZ010000395.1 GCA_023392995.1 Bacillota bacterium | reverse complement strand
CCTGCAAGCGGTACATAGAACATACTTCCTTTCTGTTTATATTCTGTCATTGCCTGTCCCAATAAATCTAGAAAGGGCATCGGCCTCATTTGATCGCTCATTCCATCCTCCAAGTTACCGTTTTATGACGGCTGGTATATTAATTGCCCGTGTGTATCTGCTCATTGATTGCTTCGGTCTGAACACTCTCTTACAAAGCAGAGCATCCAGCCGGACAAACGGATCGTTTAGACACATCCCAGGTTCTTCCACAAAAGCTCAGCTTCTTTTTTGCTAAGCTGGAATAGTTCTTCTTGTACAGGGAGAATTTCTCGATCCTTCATCAGAACTTTTCCGTTAATTACGGTAGTAACCGTGTCCTTTCCGCTCATACCAAACAGAAGGTGACTATTGATATTGCTTTGCTTCATGGGGGTAAAGGGATGGTAGTCCATTATGATAACATCCCCACAGGCTCCTTTTTTCAGTACTCCCAGCTCTCGCCCGAACTGCTGTTTGGCTATCCTCCGGTTATTTTCAAACAGCATCGCTGGAACCTCGCCCCAAGCAGCGGAAGGATTCCTGCTTTCATGCTTGTGAAGCAGATTCGCCACCTTCATGGACTCCAGCATATCACTGGTATAGCCGTCCGTTCCCAGCCCCACCAGAATTCCTTTCTCCAGGAACGTTAGTACCTTCGGACAACCTACGGCATTCCCCATATTGGATTCCGGGTTATGTACCACCTGGGTATTGCTGTCTCTTAAAAGCTCCATGTCCTGCTCCTCTATATGAACACAGTGGGCAGCAATGGACTTACTTCCAAGAATATGATGCTTTAACAGACGCTCTACGACGGTGGAATGATAGTTTTCCCTGCAATGAGCGGCGTCGCTGCTGCCTTCCGCCACATGGATATGAAAGCCGGTCTGGCCGTCATTTTGCTCTGTACAATAATTAAGGGTCTCATCACTTAAGGTAAAGGACGCATGCATCCCAATCATACTCGAAAGCATCCCGGAGGTATCTTTCCTGCAATAATCCAGAAAATCCATATTCTCTTTTACAGCGTCTTTCATTTTATCCTTACCGTCCCGGTCAGATATTTCATAGGATAGACAAGTTCGCACACCCAGCTCTTTCGCCGCCTCTGCTATCAAGAACAAGCTTCCTTCGATATTACCGAAGCTGGCATGATGATCAAACACGGTGGTCACACCATTTTTGATACAATCCAAATAAGTTATCTTTGCGCTTAATTCTACCTGCTTTAAGGATAGCTTACGATCCAGCTTCCACCAGGTTCCCTCAAGTATCTCAAGAAAATTCGCAGGATTATTTCCGGGAATAGCTAATCCTCTGGCAAAGGCACTGTAAATATGATGATGGGTATTAATAAACCCCGGCAGGATCAGACCGCCATGGGCGTCAATAAACTCTGCCTCCGGATAACTGTGCTTTAACTCCTCAAAGTCTCCTACAGCACAGATACACTCGTCTTCGATGCAAACTGCACCCTGGGGAATAAACGTATTCTCTTCATCTCTGGTTACCACGGTTCCGTTACCGATCAGCAGCATGACTATCTCCTCCTTATGATTTCTTTCGATCAATGTGTAACTCCTACTTTATGGCAATTTTCCATATCATTGTTTTGGATTCCAGTACGAACCTTTTGCGGAATCAGCGTGGAACATTTGATCAACAATATTTCACAGTTACAAATATCAGATTATGAAAGCTTCAGCTCTCTCCTTCGAAAAACACCAGCTCCTTTTGGATGTTTTCCCTGTGAATTAGCTACCCGGGGAAATTGTTCGCCCATGTAACAACCCTTCTCCACGATCAGATTACCGCCCAGGAATACCTGCTCCACCCTTCCCTTCAACTGTCTACCCTGGTAAATAGAATCCTCTTCTGTAATCAAGGTGCTTACCCTGTCGTCATAGATCACAATGTCTGCATCTGCTCCGGGTAAAAGGGTACCCTTCTGGGGATATAAGCCATAGGCCATTGCAGGCGCCTGGGTATACTTAGGAAGAATGGCGGCTCCGAACTCTGTAAACATGTTGGCAAAGGAATATTCAATACCTCCAACCCCCATAGGAATTTGACTGGTATAACGTGCATTTTTTAGATCAGCATCAAAAGGACAATGATCGGTTCCAATGACATTAATACTATCTATGTAGTCCCTTAAGAGCTTCTGCTCTGACTTTCCCCTGAGAGGTGGTGTCATGGTATAACGGTATCCATCCTCCTGCAAATAACAATCACTGGTTTTCAGGAAATAGTGAGGGCAGCTTTCCAGCAGGATCGTTCCATTTTTCAATTCCGGGGAATAATGCTGTACCAGAGCCTCCACTGTACTTCCGGCACTGATATGAACGATATATAACAATCCATCCCGCTCCTTTGCCAGCTCCGCCAGCTTGATTACTTCACTCCGTTCACTGATGACCGGGCGGGAGGCCTCATGCTCTTTTACTAAAATATCCGCTGCCACAGAAACCAGATCATCATTTTCCGCATGGATTACAATTCTGCTCTCCAGCTCCCTAGAGCACTCCAGCAGCCTATCAATATACCCGTCATAGGTTCTGCGGCCAGAGCTGGAATAGGTGGTAAAAAGCTTAAGGGAAGGCATTCCCAGCTCTCTTCCGGCTCTTAGCAGCTTTTCCGGTTCATCCGTGGGATTTGCAATCGTTGTGTGAAAGCTGTAATCTGTCGCACTGACAGAGGCCAGCTCCAGACGCTTGGCAAAGGCTGCCTCCAGCTCCTGGGTACTCTTTACCGGATCTAAAAAATCGATGTAGGTTGTAATACCTCCCAGAGCCCCTTTCACAGAACCCAGGTAAAAATCGTCCTTAGAGGTATTGGCCCCTACGGATAGCTGAAAGTGTACATGTGGGTCGATAAATCCGGGCAATACCAATTTTCCGTCTGCATCATATTCCTTCTCGCAAGGCAGAAAGGAGGCGGTGATTGTATCTATTTTTCTGTTCTTGCAATAGAGATTTGCAAAAATAAATTCGCCGTTTAAATAAACTCTGCCATTTAGAATTCCAAAATCCATGCGTCATTCCTCCAATCCTATTTTTAATTGCTTCAACCATACTTCTGCTTTCCTTAGATCTTCTCTTGTATCCACATCGATTAGAATTCCTTCCTCTTCTACCTCGATATAATGCACCTTTTTCTGCTTCAAATAATTCTTCAGATTGGATGCATCATCTTCCCTTAATATTTCGTCAATACAGGAAAAAGGTAATAGAATTGGGTGCCCACCTTTCTTTTGATAACTGGGCTTTACAAAATCTTCGCCATGCTCCAGCAGCCTTTGGCATATATGGGGCGTTATGAGAGGATAATCTCCCGGAGTCAGAAAAAATCTAGCACTTCTTACCTGTCTGATTCCGGCTTTTACCGAGGAAAACATTCCTTTGTCGTAGTCCTTATTATATATAAGCTCAACCTTCCCGCCATACTCCTTTGTTAAAGCTTCAACACGTTCCTGCTGATAGCCACTGACCACAATAATCCGGTTGCAAAGCGGCAGAAACACCTCAATCACATGCTGAAGGATTGCTTTTCCCTCCAGCTTCAGCTCCATTTTAAAGGCTCCTGCCCTACTGGAATAACCGCCTGCCAGAATAACTGCCTCGACTTCCATCACTCTGCCTCCTCCCAGGAATCCTCCAGTAATACCTCCATGGTTCCGCCACATACCATACCCTCAGATTCCGCCACTTCTCCTGTCATATCGATGGTCTGAATCTGATACCTGCGGCTTCCAATTAAGGCAAGCGCATCCCGCATCACAGCGGCTTCGCTGCAGCCTCCGCCAATACTGCCAAGAATTGTACCATTTGAAAAAACTAGCATTTTCGCCCCTGCACCCCTGGGTACAGAACCCTTAGAGGACATTACGGTAATGATACATTTGGGTTCCTGCATATTCCGGGCTAGAAAGTTTAGCACCTCATGATCAATATCCGAGGCATTTACGGGTCCTACTGCTCCACTTCCCAACCGCTTCCGGCTAATAAGCTCCGCCAGGATTGAGATCGCAATTTCCTGTGGTGTAACGGCTCCGATGGGGAGTCCGATCGGCGTACAGACCCGGTTCAAGCGTTCTTCCTCATAGCCTTCTTCCACCAATAACTCCTTCACGGCGCTTACCCGCCGTCTTGAACCAATCATTCCTACATAAGTTGGTTCCTTTCCTATCATCAACTGCCTGAGACACTCGGTATCGTGGCGATGCCCCCTGGTTATGATAACAATATAATCCCGCTGGGTGACCCGAAGCCGATCAAATACCCGCTCAAAGCTCTCACAAAGCACCTGACTTGCAAGCGGAAACCTTGCTTTATTTGCAAAGGAAGGTCTGTCATCTGCGACAACAACCGAAAAGCCTGTTTTTGCTGCAAATTCTACCAGTGGGAGGGCAATGTGACCTCCACCTAGTACAATTAGCCGCTCTTTCGGGTAAAAAGGCTCCTGGAGAATATGAACCTCTGTATCCGTAATTTCATAGGTTGGCTTCTCCGGAATTAACTCCTCCTGTTCCATTCGAACAGAACGCTCCAGGTTATTTAGGATCAAGCCTTCCTTCCCTTTTAGCTTTGTCTGAAGGATCAGAGCTTGATTCTGCTCCAGACCAGATATAATTTCCTGATAAATATTCATAACGACCCTAGTCCTTTCTGGCGCATTCTCCTGTCAATTCACAAAGAATACGAAGACCATGCTCCAATTCACCTATGATATATTCCAGACTCTCTCTTACCGCCTTGGGACTTCCCGGCAGATTGATGATTAAGGTTTGCTTTCGGATTCCGCTGATTCCTCTTCCAAGCATCGCCCGTTTTGTAATACTCATGCTATAAGCCCGGATTGCCTCGGAGATTCCCGGTACCTCTCGCTCAATGACCCGTCTAGTGGCCTCCGGGGTTACATCTCTTGGAGAAAAACCGGTTCCTCCGGTGGTAAGAATCAGCTCGCAATGCCCTCCATCCGCCAGACGTAACATCTCCTGTTCCAGCAGCCCCTGTTCATCCGGTAAAACAACATAGCTGGTCACCTG
>JAEWMZ010000360.1 GCA_023392995.1 Bacillota bacterium | reverse complement strand
TGAAGCATGTGACAATTCCCAGTTTAAAATCTACAATTATAACCTTAACTCTATTAAGCATTGGTCGTATGTTCTACTCGGACTTCGGATTGTTTTACCAGGTGCCGATGAATTCCGGACCTTTGCTGGATGTGACCAATACCATAGATACCTATGTTTATCGCGGGCTGATGCAGAATAATAATATCGGTATGTCTTCGGCAGCAGGAGTATTTCAGTCCGTAGTCGGATTTACCCTGGTGCTTACTGCAAACGCAATTGTTAACAAGGTCAGTAAAGAAGACGCATTATTCTAGCAGGAGGGAGCGAAAAAATGGTTGAAAATAATCGTGTATTTCAAACAGTTACAAATATAATCTTAATTTTACTTTGCATCTTTTGTGTATTACCTTTTTTAATCCTATTTTCATCATCAATTACATCGGAAACAACTCTGGTAAGAGAGGGATATTCCCTGCTGCCAAAGGATATTGACTGGTCTGCGTATCAGTATTTATTAACAGGCTCAAATAAAATTATTAGAGGCTATATTATAACAGTAGCAATCACCGTAATTGGTACATCCTTAAATCTGATGCTAACAACATTATTCGCATATCCATTATCCAGAAAGGATATGCCTCACAGAAATGTATTTGCCTTTATTGTATTTTTTACAATGCTGTTTAACGGAGGTATTGTTCCCTCCTATATTATGTGGTCCAGGTATTTGCATATATCAAATACATACTTGGCATTGATTTTGCCTAATCTGTTGATGTCGGCCTTCTATATCATTATGATGCGAACTTACTTCCAAAGTAATATTCCTGAGGCGGTTATAGAAGCCGGACGAATTGATGGAGCCAATGAAATAACAGTTTTATTAAAAGTGGTTTTACCAATGTCAAAGCCGATTATGGCAACAATCGTATTACTGGTTGGCTTGCAATACTGGAATGATTGGACAAATGGTTTATATTATATTAATCAAGACAAATATTACAGCATCCAGGTGCTATTAAACCGAATGCTGCAGGATGTACAGTTCTTGATGAGTTCAGCAGCCAGCGGAAACACCTCCGAGCTTGCAAAAGATATTCCATCCGTATCTTTAAAGATGGCGGTTGCTGTTATGGGTGCACTTCCGGTACTATGCATCTATCCATTCTTTCAAAAATATTTTGTACAGGGAATTGTTGTTGGCGCGGTGAAGGGATGAAAAAGACCAGCCTGAAGAGGATTATTATGACGAACATAAAGCTTGTTTACATAGTAACAGATATAGATACAAGCAATTGAAATCCAGAAACAGTGTGCAATTAATTAAATAATTAAAGTAGAGTTCTAAGTGAAACTGGTGAAGAGTCCTCGTTGGGCAAAGGAAGATACTTCATTTTCAACAATGGGCTTCGCATTTAATGATGGATTATAATATGATAGGCAATTGCGAAACTCATTAACTGAAAATATTGTATACACAGCAGATACTGCATCGGATCGGAAGTAAAGCCCGAAGGAAGCGTTGGAGCGTAGAAATAGTATTTGCTGTGTATACAATTACAAAAAAAATGTTTCGCAATTGACTTATTATTATATTAAGTAAGGAGGAAATTGATATGCTTTATCCGATTATGACTAATTCGAGAGCGGTTATAGATTTGAGTGGTATTTGGTCCTTTCGCCTGGATGACGGGAAGGGGTTTGCTGATCAATGGTATGCAAGACCGTTGGAGGGTGCAACAACGATTGCAGTTCCGGCCTCCTATAATGATTTAAAGGATGATATCGCCTATCGTGATCATTATGGTTGGGTGTTTTATCAGACCGCTGTCAGAATTCCTGCATTTATGAAGCAGGAGAGAATTCTGCTTCGGTTTGAGGCAGTCACCCATACTGCAAAAATATATTTAAATGGAATCGAAATTACTTGCCATAAAGGGGGATTTCTTCCTTTTGAAGTTGAAATTGGTAATAGCATAAAAGCAGGAGACAACCTTTTGACCGTTGCAGTTGACAATCGTATTGATCATTCTACCCTGCCGGTAGGCTCAGAAAATCTGGGCGGTATGATGATGATTGGTGGAATGGGAAAAAGCTGCGATACGGTAAAGACTTATAATAAGCCAAACTTTGATTTCTTTAATTACTGCGGGATTACTCGTCCGGTAAAAATCTATACAACACCCAAGGATTATATCAAGGATATCACCTTAAGCTCCAGTGTAGAAGGAACGACAGGAACTATTCACTATGAGATAGAAACCAGCACAGAGGGAGCGGTTAGCGTAGAGGTTTGCGACAGGGAAGGAAAAAGCCTGGCAGCAGCCAATGGAGGCAGTCAAAGTATAACCTTGGAACATGTGAAACTCTGGCAGCCGTTGAACGCCTATTTATATCAAATCAAGGTGAGCTTTAAAGAAGATAGTTATATTCTTCCCTATGGTGTCCGGACGGTTAAAGTAGAGGGAACAAAGTTCTTAATTAATGGACAGCCCTTTTATTTTAAGGGATATGGGAAGCATGAAGATACCTTTCCGGCAGGGCGCGGTTTAAATATGCCGATGAACGTGAAGGATATCAGCTTATTAAAATGGCAGGGTGCCAACAGCTTTCGTACCAGTCACTATCCCTATAGTGAGGATATGATGCGCTTATGTGATGAAGAAGGAATTGTAGTCATTGATGAAACACCGGCAGTAGGGATTCACTTAAACTTTGGCGGCGGCGCTAACTTTAAAAATGGTAAGAAAGTAAATACCTTTGATCCGATTGAAGACGGGGGGATTCGAACCCTGGAGCATCATAAGGATGTCGTAAGAGATATGATAAAGAGGGATAAGAATTACGCCTGTGTTGTTATGTGGAGTATTGCAAATGAAGCGGATTCGGCGGGACCTGGAGCCTATGAGTATTTCAAACCGTTATTTGATATTGCCAGAGCTACAGATATTCAAAAACGCCCCTGCACTATCGTCGGTATGCAGGTAGAGGATAATTCCAAGGACTGTACCTTAAGACTGAGCGATGTTTATTGCCTGAACCGTTATTATGGCTGGTATGTGATGGGCGGAGATTTAGAAACAGCAGAGAAGCTGATGAAGGAAGAGATGGACTTTTGGAACAGCCAGGATAAGCCTTTTATGTTTACAGAGTACGGGGCGGATACGGTCGGAGGATTTCATGATACGGTACCCGTAATGTTTACGGAAGAATATCAGGTAGAATATTACAAAATGAATCATAGAATCATGGATGGACTGCAAAATATGATTGGCGAGCAGGTATGGAACTTTGCCGATTTTGCAACCTCTCAAGGGATTTTGCGTGTGCAAGGCAATAAAAAAGGTATCTTTACAAGAGACAGAAGACCAAAGCTGGTAGCTCATTATCTAAGGGATCGTTGGAAGGGAATACCTGATTTTAACTATAAATAGTAGATAAATTGTTGCACCACTATGCTCCCCAATATCGTGCCTTGTCTACCACAAAGTTCCCGGCACAAACAGTTTTCAGACACGCCCTAATAACCCTTCAAAAAGAAATCTTATAATTACCTGTTTTGTATAGAAGAGAAAAATGATATACTAATCATAGAATATATTGTTGAATTTTGAGGAAAAACAGATGAAGCAGCAGATAGGAGTCTACTCCATAAAATGGAGGGTATTTAAGGTATTGATGGGTATGTTAGTTCCGGTCTTAGCATTCCTGATATTTTTTAATTGGTTTGTGATCCAGGAGCTAAATAAAAAAATAGTGGAGGCAAATAAAAACGCATTATATATCCAATGCGAGGGTATGGAAAAAACATTAAAAAGTATTGATAATGCAATGGTTAGCATTATCACGGAAAGACCCTCCTTCTATAGTCTTACCTATGGAAAAGACTCAGAGTATGAGGATTTTGTGAATTCATTCGAAATCTCGAAAGATATGGAAAAGATGATGTACCCATACTATGATTTAGCTGCAAGTGTTTTGATTTCTCTGCCCAAAGATGTGTACATGATTAAGTATAATATCTATGGGAGGAAGGAAGATACCGACAGTGAATTGTTGGAGGGCTTAAAAAAGTTGGTATCCGATGATAGCTTTAAAATGGAAAACAACTGGATTCCCTTAAAAATTGCAGATGCATCTTACCTGATCCGGATTATGGGATACCGGGAAACCTTCCTGATCGGAGTCATTAATCTGGGACAGGTTACCTTAATGCAAAATAATACGAGTAATAATAAAGCAATCACAATATTTTATAACAAAGACGGATATTACAGCGGATATGAGCAGCTGGAAGGTATGGGTGTTAATCTGGAACAAAAGGATGAGGATTATTTTACCGGATACTATGGTCATCAATATATGGTGGTGGAATCCAGATTGAATCGAAGCACCTTACGGGTTGCATATTTAACACCCCGGGTTGCCCTTTATAAAAATTTAAGTACCAGGCATATGATTTTGTTTATTATATCTTTGGCGATGCTGCTGTCAATTCCAATGGGGTATCATCTGTTAAAAAGAATCTTTTTCCGACCGCTGGATCGTTTGGTTGGAACCATGGAGGAGATTCGCGACGGCAGTATGGAACAAGTCCCGGAATTCCAGTACCGGGAAATTGAATTTCAAAAGGTTGGAGCAACGCTTTATAGCATGGTTAATGAAATCAGAAATTTAAAAATAGATTCCTATGAGAAAAAGCTTCAGATAAACCATATCCAGCTGCAATATTATCAAGAGCAGATTAAGCCCCATTTTTATCTTAATTGTCTTAAGAATATTTATGGTATGGTAGCGGAAAGGAAGCTGGAAGAAATTCAGAAACTAATCATTCTTTTATCGAATCATCTGCGTTATATGCTGCAGAAGGAGAGAGAGATGGTTGTGGTAGAAAAGGAGTTACAATACATACGAAATTATGTAGAACTGCAACAACTATGCATGAAGTATCCACCTTCTTGTATTGTAGAATGTGACCCTGGGCTGGAAAAATTAGAGATTCCCTCCATTTCTTTATTATCATTCGTTGAAAATTCCATCAAATATGGCGTTAATATGGAAAAGGGCTTGCAGATTCAGGTGAAAATTAAGCAAATGACAATTGACGGAGAATCCTTCGTATATCTGAGTGTATCGGATAATGGGCAGGGATTTCAGGAAACAATGCTGAGAAAATTGAATTTCGAACTAGATTCGTTACCGGCAGAGGGGCATATTGGTATTTATAATGTGATTCAGCGCTTTAAGCTCCAATTTGGGGAAGAGCAGGTTATCTTTGCTCATTCAAATTATGAAGGTGCATTTACCGAAGTATTTATAAAAAATGTGAACCTTGACCATGGAAAGGGTGTATCATGAATTTATTAATCGTTGATGATCAAACCAGCGTTGTAAATGGAATAGCCCAGGGGATTTCCTGGACTCTAATTGGAGTTACACAGGTGTATACAGCGTTCAATGCATTTGAAGCTAAGATGGTATTAAAGGATAAGAATATTGATATTATGCTCTGTGATATTGAGATGCCCTTAGAGAATGGAATAGAGCTGCTGCAATGGGTAAGGCAGGAAAATATCGAATTGGAATGCATCTTTCTAACAGCCCACGCAGAGTTTGAATATGCGAAGGCGGCAATCAAGGCAGGTGGCTATGATTATATTGTGCAGCCTGCAACCTATGAGGAAATTCAAAAAGTAATCGCAAGTGCAGTCATAAAGGTATTGGAAAAAAAGAGTTATAACAAGATTCAATCCCTGTATAAAGCTATGCTGGAGCAAAAAGATGTAATGAAGGGTACAATTCTCAGGGATATGATAAATGGAAGCATCACTCCGTTATTGTTTGAAAAATACAGGGATATTGTTACACTTCCTCAGTGGTCCCAGAGCTGTTATTGTATTCTGGTTCAGATTACAGACGGGAAGGACAAGCTACAGCAATTTGGAGACGAGCTTTTGCAGTTTATAGTCAGGAATATAAGCGCAGAGCTTTTCGCATCCTATGAACAGGATATTATTCTATACCCGGAATCGGAGTTTTCGTACTTTGTGATGGTATATGGGATACGGGGCTATTGCATGGATTATGAGGGAATTATTCGTCAAGCGGCTTTAATTAGAAAGCACCTTTTAGAATTTTTTGATATATCAAGTGTGTTTTACGTATCTGATTCTGTAAGAGTCTGCGATATCAGGGAGATATATCAAGAGCTTGTGGAGCGAAAGAGTAAGAATGTCGCAGCAAAGAGCGGCATTTTTGGGAAAGAGCAGAATGGATTTGTTGAAGGAAAGAAGGAATATCATTTAAGCTCCTTAAAGCGCTGGAAGAAATACTTGTCATCTAATCTGATTGATACGGTCAGAGAGGAGATGAAGGAGTATTTAAATCAATTAGCGGAGCAGGGTCAATTAAATCAAAATGTATTATATCATTTCCATATCGACCTAATTCGGCTGATATGTGACAGCCTTGAGGAGTATAAGGTTCAGCCCCATGAGGTCATGAAGCAGATTACAGACATGGATTTATACAAGGAATCCGTCCAGTCTTTTCCTGGTATGTTAAGATTTATTGAAGCAATTATGGATTTATTTATAGATCATATTCCTGTTGAATCGAACCGGGATATCACCACGATGGTGAAGGAGTATATCCATGATAATATCAGTATGGACTTAAAAAGAACAGATGTGGCCTTGGCAGTACATCTGAATCCGGACTATTTAACCCGGATATTTAAAAGAGATACGGGGGTAACGATAGGCGAATACATTATCTACGAAAAGATGAATGTGGCAAGAAATCTCATTAAGACAACCGCCTTGCCAATAAAATTTGTCGCTTCCAGAGTTGGGTACGATAATTTTTCGCACTTTTCCCATTCTTATAAAAAGGTTCATGGAATCTCTCCGTCAGAGGAGCGTAAATAGAAAACGGCTGCGGTGACTGCACCACGCGACCGGGACGGACGAATAAAAGTTAGATTGATAAAATAAATTGTGACAAGAACTTTTCGGATATGACTTCTTAATACAGGATTACAGACCTTTGTGGTTTGCCAGTCAGTGTATTGAGGAAGGCATATCCGTTTTGTTTTGGCTGTTCTATTTACTACTATTTAAGCAAATATAACCTTTTAAGCAAATATAACCTTAAGCATATTTTTGTGCGAGAAGAACCAAAAGCTGAACACACTGATCCATGGCCTGAAGGCAAGCAAATTCAGTTTTGCCGTGATGATTATGGCTGCCGGTACCCAGATTAGGGCAGGGAAGACCCATAAAGGATAATCTGGAGCCGTCCGTTCCGCCGCGCACCGGAGCACTGAAGGGGGTTCCTCCCAGTTCTTTGACTGCCTCGTAGGCATTGTCAATCAGATGCCAATGAGGCTTAAGCTGCTCTGTCATATTATAATAAGAATCCTTCAGCTCAACTCTTACGGTATTTTCACCGTACTTTGCATTTAGCTTTTCTGCTATTTGATTCATGACAGCTTTTCTTGCCTCCAGCTTTGCCAGGTCATGATCCCGAAGGATATAATGCATGTTTGCATTGTCAACTGCTCCCGTCATATAATCCAGATGGTAAAAGCCCTCATAGTTCTCCGTATGCTCAGGACGCTCCAGCTCCGGCAGCAGAGAATTAAACTCCATAGCCAGCAGAGAAGCGTTTACCAGCTTGTCCTTGGCACTGCCTGTATGAATACTGATTCCCCGGATATGGACATCAGCGGAAGCGGCATTAAAGGTTTCATACTCCACCTCTCCAAAAGCAGCTCCGTCAACCGTATAGGCAAAATCTGCACCAAAGCCTGCAACATCAAAAAGATCTGCCCCTTTTCCGATCTCTTCGTCCGGGGTGAAACCAATTTTTATGGTGCCATGAAGAATCTCAGGATGTTCAAATAATTCCTCTGCCATAGTCAGAATCTCTGCAATACCTGCCTTATCGTCAGCACCGAGTAAGGTAGTACCGTCGGTGACCAGTAGATCCTTCCCAATATACTCCTTAAGGACCTCGTACTCCTTTGGATCAAGTGCAACATTATGCTCCTGGTTCAGGAGGATTCTACTGCCGTCATAAGCCGGAATAATTCTGGTGTTAATGTTGGTAAAGGGAACGGAATCCACCACATCCATATGGGCAAGAAAGCCGAGCACCTTGCCGGACCAGTTGGGGATATTCGCCTCAATCGTACCAAAAACATATCCATGTTCATCCATGGAAGCATCTTTCATGCCCAGGCCTTTCATTTCCTCCACCAAAGCAGATCCAAAGGTTAATTGCTCCGGGGTGCTGGGATGAGTCGAGCTGCTTTCTTTGGAACCGGTAGCATAAGCGGTATATTTTATTAAACGTTCGTAAGCTCTCATAGTATGACCTCCATTTATATATTTTTCTATATCTTATATTATTTCACAAATTCGATATAAAATCTACTTATTAAGAAAGTTTGCAGGAAATTCGGTTGCAGTTTATCATGGATGAGAGAAAAAAGCACTAAGGATACGGGCTCAGAAAATATAAATTTTACTTAAATTTTGATTGAATATTTTGGAATAGGCATGTTAGAATATGCGCAGGCAGCATGGGTGAACTCAAGAGATATGACAATCAATGGAAAAGAAAGGCTTAGAATGAAAAAAAGAAACGAAAGCAAAAGTGAAAGTAAGAATGAAAAAGAAAGTAAAAAAATAAGAACTGGTTTTATTGGAAAAAGTCTTAAGGCAAGAATTGTACTAATTTACCTCGTGGTGAATTACATCGTACTGGCGACCAGCTTCGGGGTGATCAGTATTGTATCGAATCAAAGATTTACACAAAGCGCTAACAGCCTATACACCAGTCTCTCCGAAAAAAGTGTCGCAAAGATGAATGGTTGGCTGACAACCCAGGGACAGATCGTGTTCGAAGTTGTTGATGGGATTACAAGCCAAAAGGAGCTAAATAAGGAGGAGATTCTTTCTTACCTGGAGCAGAAGATGAAGACGAATCCTTATATTACTGATATTTATATGGGCTTTTCAGATAAAAGCTTCCTGGATGGTTCTGGGTGGGTGCCAGGAGCAGATTATGACTGTACCTCAAGAGGCTGGTATCAAGGCGCTGTGGACAAGGGAGGATTATATTATGATACTCCTTATCTGGATCAGGTTACAATGAAAATGGTTATTTCCATTTCAAGACCTGTGACCATAGACGGTGCGCTGGTGGGAGTGGTCAGCATGGATGTTAATTTAAATACTTTAAATGATATCCTTCAAAAATCCTTAGAGGTAGAGGATAGCTATGCTTTCCTGCTGGATAGTCAGGATAACATCATGATGCATATCGAGCAGGAGTATAACCCAAAAGAAGATGAATCTACTAATTTTAAGGATATCAGTAAAGTAGGCAGTGAAGAACTTCAAAAAAGTACGGAAGCCGGAAAACTGATTCAGATAGAGGACTATGACAAAAGAGTAAGGCGGATGGCGTTATCGAACATCGAGGTAACCGGTTGGAAGTTTGGAGTAGCCATCTCAGATTCCATTTTTACCAAGCCAATGCAAGAGCAGTTTACCATATTTGGTATCTTGTTGGTCTGCGAGATGATCTTTACGATTCTAATTGCTTTATGGATGGGCGGTATGATATCCAAACCAATTACTGCATTAACCGCTGTAATTCGCAAGCAGGGCAACTTGGAATTTAGAAATGGCAATGAAGGCAGTTTACTGAAATACAGGAAGAGAAAAGATGAAATCGGAGTAATTACCAACTCCCTTATTCTGATGGAGGAGCATGTGAGGGAGCTGATCGTTGCAACTTCAGAGATCGTGGAACAGGTTGCTGCAACAGCAGAGGAATTATCGGCTACCTCAAAACAGTCAGCTGCTGCTTCTCAGGAGGTTGCTAAAACGATTTATGAGATTGCAAGGGGAGCATCAGAGCAGGCAAGCAATACAGAGGTAAGTACACGCAACCTGATGGAACTGGGTGAAATCATAGATGAGGATAAAGTAAATATTTACAAGCTACTAGAGGAGCAAAAGAATGTAGAAGAGCAGGTTGACAGGGGATTGTCCGTGATAGATATCCTGTCAGAGAAGTCCAGAGAGAATAGCATTGCCTCAGATATTGTTGGACAGAGTATACAAAAAACCTATATCAGCTCAGAAAAAATAAGAGAAGCGAGTAATTTTATTTCCTCTGTTGCTTCCCAGACGAATCTATTGGCATTAAATGCATCCATTGAAGCGGCACGAGCAGGTGAGCAGGGAAAAGGCTTTGCTGTTGTGGCTACTGAAATAGGGAAGCTGGCAGAGCAATCCGCAAAATCATCAGCCGATATTAATGAGATACTACATACCCTTTTGGAGGATATCAGTACTGCTGTTAATAAAATGAAGGATTCTGAGCATATTGTGCAGGAGCAATCAGAAAATGTGAATCTGACCAAAGGCAGCTTCCGGGAAATTGCAGCAGCAATGAATCAGGCAAAACAGGCAGTTCTGGTATTAGAGAAGTCCAGCAGTCTGATGACAGAGCGAAAAGATGAGATCTTTGATACCATCCAGAACCTTTCTGCCATAGCAGAAGAGAATGCTGCAGCCACCCAGGAGGCTTCTGCTTCTACACAAGAAGAGACGGCCTCCATGGAAGAGATAGCTTCTTCCAGCGAAAACCTTGCACAAAGCATTATGGAATTACAACAGACCGTAAGCAGATTTCAGGTATAATCGAATTAAGGCTATAATAGAGGGCTGAAAGGACATAAGAATCTTATTTTCATAAATGGGATAGAATATTTCATATTAATATCTTAAATCAAATATTTAATTTAGAATGGCTCAATAGAGTAAGTTTTTCTTATTCTTTTGGGTTATTCTATTATTAGGGGAATTCGAAGTATGGAGGAACAAGAGTCATTGAGAAGGAAGAAATGAGAGAATGAACAGAGGGTATTGACATTAAAGTTACTTCATTGTTTATAATGTTCCTTAATAGTAAAGAACCGTCATAGTAACCGATCGACCTATGAAAGGCTTTTATTATATTATGAAAGGAATGATATAATGGGAGCATATAATGTAACTCTGACACAGGAGGTAACTCGAAAAGATGCCTTAATCATTGGAGAATGGCTAAAAAATGGTGAAATAACAAAATATTTGAATGAAGCCACGGACATATCCACAGAAATAAATTATGTTATCGATAGAGTGAAGCTGGATATAGTAACACATCTATTTAACCGAGAGGGAACCTTTTGTATGATATTAACGAATCCAGGAGAGCCGGTTGGATTTATAAAATTAATACATAAAAAAGGAGCCGCAGAGATGGTGATTGTCATAGGAGACAAGAAAAAGTGGGGCAGGGGAATTGGTGCAAAATCCATAGAACAAGGGCTGAATAAGGCTTTTTTTCAATGGAGAATACCCCGTGTGATAGCTAAAATACATCCGAGCAACCATCGGTCTGTAAAGGCCTTTGAAAAATCAGGCTTTCTTTATGAAAGTGACCTTGCTAATTACCGGCTTTACAGTATTACTCTGGAACGTTACGTCAAGCGTATTCTTGCATGATCTCGTTTCCTGAGAAAATAGTTTTCATGGAAGTAATTCGAGGTGAATATGAAAAACACATTTACAATTGGAGAGATATCCCGTTTACTTAATATACCTAAATCAACAATCCGCTATTGGGAGAGCATGGGCTTGATTACTTTACCCCGGGATAAAACGAATAATTATCGCAGCTATAATCAGGGTTCGGTGTATACCATATCTGATTTAGCTCATTTTCGATGTTTGCAGATGTCCCTTCAGGATATGAAAAGACAGCCGCAGCTATCCCCGGAGGAACTTGCAGATTCACTGACTTCTCTTGATCATAATCTGGATCAAAAACTGCAGGAATTATATCTTGCGAAAGAGTACCTTCATAAAAAGCTGGACTGCATTCAGGAGTATCAGAGGCTGTTGGAGAACCAGTACCAAAAAGAGGAACCGGATTATGACTATATCTACTCTTTTTCGGTGGAGGATAAACAGGCATGGTCCGTCTATATTAATGATCAATACCAGAGCATTCTGTTATACGATCCGGAGCAAAAAGATATTGTTACTGGTTTGGCCGTAGCCACTGACAGAGACCACGAGATACTTTGGAAAAAGGCTTCTGGGGCAGTGTTTCTGTCATTTATACTTAAAGTTGATTACAGTAATCCGTCCGTCGATGCCTATGAACCACATCTAAAGTACTTTGAAGAACATGGATATCAGGTATCGAAGATATTCGCACGTTATTTATTTTCTGCTTGCGATACGAAATATTATGACTACTATAAAGCATACGCACAGATTACGGAAAAATAAGGGCTAGTCAGCCATTTGCGATATGCTATTGTTTGTGAGACTGATTCATAGGAAGGGAGAGAGTGGCATGTCTAATCAGATCTACATTACACACGCTGATAAAGAAATATTAAGCAAGTTAATTGAAGATAGCAAATCA